>JBLHXM010000009.1:0-50009 GCA_047630395.1 Dokdonia sp. | reverse complement strand
ACGATTTACTTTACAAAGACAGTTGGACGCGCATTCATGAGTTTATAATAAATTTTGTAGAACAGTTTGGAGAAACAAATAAAGATGGCAATACCTCTGCACAAAATATCTTGACACATAAAGAAATTGCAAGCCTTACGAACACCTCACGTCAAACCGTTAGTAATGTTCTAAGTACGATGCGAAAGCAAGGAGATCTTGACTACGACACTAAACACATCACACTACTAAAAGCGAAGCCATTAGAAGAAAAAAAAGAAGACTAATTATTCATTAAAAAAACCTCTTGTAAGTAATAATACTGTTATTCGACGAAGCTATCACTAACCAGAAACCATCACATGAAATCGACTAAAATATTAGGCATCCTAGGCATAGCCGAAGGAGTAAACTCGCAAGGAACTTCTACAGCCGCTAAAACGCTACCCCTTACCTTAACCAATTAATACTGAAAAGATAAGCGAGTGATCAACATTCATCCGTACACTTTCAATTAATTGTATTTTACAGATAAAGTGCCAAGCACATCCAATCAGTACCATCACACAACAGAAACCTATGAATTTTCTAAAGAAGCTTTTGAGCCATACATCTAAAGAACAACAGAAGTCCATTTCAAAAGGCTATTGTCCAAACTGTTGGGGTGATCAAGAATATGAAAATATAATTCGAGAAAAGTATAAAGATCCGCAAATTGATGTAAACAATCGTGAAGCCAACTACGCCTTTATCAAGGATTTCATGGTCACTCATATGAATGGCATACAATTAAAGAGTGTCGCTGCAGGTGTTGGCTGTCCGCGGTGTAAGATGATTATTAAAGAGTAAATTGCCAAACAATATCAAACCCCCAATCGTGTTGTAATTATAAGTGTATTGATATTTATTTTTTTGCCAACGTGTTTTTTCATATTATCCCCGGAGTACTATTTGTTTCCAATTAGAAGGATGAATAAACTGAAAATGACTCCAAAAAAACTCTTAAAGGCAGATATCACCGCATTATTTCTCTTGAGACTTTCAAGCCTGACCATTTTAGAAACTAATAAAACACATCTATTAAATCAACATAATTCATGAAAAAGCCCGTAGTAATTGCCAAAATTTCAGATTTAAAAAATAAAGAACCAGAACATGCTCTTGTTAACGGACTTGATCTGGTTATTGTAAAATTTGATGACGATATTTCTGTACTATATGGAAGATGCTTGCACAGAGGGGCATTAATGTCTGATGGACATGTGGAAGGTGAAAATTTAATTTGTGGCGTTCACGGATGGGATTATCGGGTAGATTCTGGTGTTTCTGAATACAATAACAAGGAAGTACTTCATAAATTCTCAACCAAAACTGAAGGAAATAATCTTTATGTTGACGCCTTTGAAGTTGACGCTTATGTCGTCAATCATCCGCAACCTTTTAATCGCGACGAATACCTTGGATCCTATGCAGATACGCATCCTGAAGACACAGAGCCTTACACGGGATATATCAAAGAATTATCCCAAAACGGCCTCAAAAACATAGGACATCATGGTTTCTCTGCCTCCATGGGTGTAAACAGAAACACTCTCCCAAAATGGAATGATATCCAATTTCTTCCAGCGCAATTGGCATCTCGGCCTTTACTGGATGAAGATGCTGTCGCTACCCAAGTGATCATTGGACCTAACGCAAAAAAGCCATTATCATTAGACATTCCATTGTTTGTAAGTGATATGAGTTTTGGTGCGCTATCCAAAGAAGCTAAGATTTCACTTTCAAAAGGAGCCGAACTTTCAGGAACGGGTATTTGCTCTGGCGAAGGAGGAATGTTACCTGAAGAACAAGCGAATAACTCTCGTTACTTTTATGAGCTCGCTTCCGCGAAATTTGGGTTTAGTTGGGACAAACTAGACAATGTACAGGCCTTTCATTTTAAAGCAGGTCAAGGTGCTAAAACAGGAACTGGCGGACATCTTCCAGGAGCCAAAGTGAGCAAAGAGATCGCAGAAGTTCGCGGACTTAAAGAAGGAGAAACCGCTATCTCACCTGCGACCTTCCCCGACTTTCATGGGGTTGAAGATTTTAAAGCATTCGCTAAAGAAGTTCGCGAACGCACTGGTGGCATACCTATCGGCTTTAAATTAGCCGCCAGTCATATTGAAAAAGACATTCAGTTTGCATTAGACGTAGGCGTAGACTATATCATCTTAGATGGTCGCGGTGGAGGAACGGGGTCTGCCCCCACGATTTTAAGAGACCATATCAATGTTCCAACCATTCCAGCTTTAGCCCGTGCACGAAAATATTTAGATAAAGTAGGTGCGACCGATGTGACCTTAATCATTACAGGCGGACTTCGTGTCGCCGAGGATTTCGCGAAAGCGCTCATGCTCGGAGCAGACGCTATTGCCGTATCCAATTCGGCATTACAAGCAATAGGCTGCCTCGGAATGCGTGCTTGTGGAAGTAACAATTGTCCCGTAGGTATTGCTACACAAAAAGAATCGCTACGCAGTCGACTGATTATTGATAGTTCGGCAAAGCAGCTGCACAACTATTTTGATGCAACGAATAGCTTGATCAAGGTGGTTGCTCGAGCATGTGGCTATGATGACGTCAACAAATTTAATCACGACGACCTTTCGACCTTTGACAGAGAGCTTCATACATTAACAGGAATCAATTATGCTGGAGTATTATGATAAACGAAACAGGAGCAATCATGCACTTAGCTGCACAATACCTTGCTGCAGCCAACATCAATTTTGTAACTAAGGAGGCAGATGACAGCCATACCAATCTTGGATTTAATATAGATTGTCAACGATTAGAAACGCACGCTCTTTCTCCAGAAGGGGATCAACTCGCACTTAACTATAGAGCATTTTCATTGGAATGGATTTCCCCGAAAGAAGTGATCTCTTTTTCACTAGAAGGAAAAACACATCTTCAAGTGCTCGAATGGCTTGAACAAACGACATTGACTTTTTTAAATAAAACATATGCCTATGAGTTCCATTATGATTTACCGTATGCTATAGATCGCACCTACCTGTTTCACATCTCTGATACAGGAGCTTTAGAAGAACTTGCTAGGCTGCGAACGCTGACGGAAAATAGCCTAGAACGCATCCTAGAGGAAAACAACTTGGAGGCTAGTATTCGAGTGTGGCCACATCATTTTGACACAGGGATTTATACAGCACTTACGGGTACACCTGACCTAATGATCGGTCTTGGACTCGCAATTCCAGATACCGTTTCTGATAGGCATTACTTTTATGCAAGTGCATACAAGCATGGGGATCAGATCGACACTTCAAGCTTCCATCCTTTAACCACTGGTGAGTGGATTTCTGATTCGTTTCAAGGAGGTATATTATCTACAGAAAACAGTAATAAAACAGTATTGGTGGGGTTCTACCATGAGACACTCAATCAATTTAAATCTTAAATCAGCACAAAGATGAGCACGACAAAAAAATGGTACAGTGTACTAAAGGACAAAAAGACATTACCTGAAGGGCGAGTGCAAACGGTTACTGCAGGACATCAAGGAATTTGTCTCACGCATTACGACGGTAAATTCTCTGCGCTTGACAATAAATGTCCTCACCAAGGGGGTCCCTTAGGAGAAGGATCTATTGAAAATGGGATGCTGCGTTGTCCTTGGCATGGATGGGACTTCGATCCGTGTACTGGGAATCCTCCTGGTGGTTTTGATGATGGGGTAAAAACCTTTGAAGTCAAGGAAGAAAACAATGAGATTTTTGTTGCTGTTTTAGAAGAGGATACACATCAAGATACCATCTCCGATGTGATGATTGAAACCATGGTCAACTGGGGGGTAACTACTGGATTTGGAATGGTAGGACATTCTAATTTGGGTGTAGCAAACGCTATGATGCGTCAAGAAGAAAAAGGCAAGTTTCAATTCTTCGGTATTCGTCATGAAGGAGCGGCAGCCTTTGCAGCTTCTGCCTATGGAAAACTAATGGGCACTCCTGCTGTTTGTTTTGGAATTGCTGGGCCTGGCTCAACAAACATGTTTACGGGTATGTGGGATGCTAAAGTAGATCGTTCTCCCATGCTCGTCATTTCTGGACAAGTAAACACCCAAGTAATGGGAACTGGCGCTTTCCAAGAAGTAGATTTGGTAGGTGCCTTTCAAACCGTTGCTCATTTTAATCACAGCGTTCAGCAAAATTCAAAGCATAGCGAACTCATGAGTCTCGCCATAAAAAGTGCCCTTCTAAACAGGGATGTATCACACATTACGTTTCCTGACGAAGTAGCTTTTATGCCGAAACCTGCCGGGGAAAAAGCACAAACTCCTGAAAACAGGATCACCCCTATGAATATTTCGCCACCCAGGCAAATGGTATCCAAAGCGGCCGACATGCTCGCAGCTTCAGAAAGGCCGGCTATCATTGTGGGACACGGAGCTCGTTTTCATATGGAGGCGATTACCGCTTTCGCGAAAGCGCTACAATGCCCTGTCATTACTACATTTAAAGGAAAAGGATTGATTTCAGACCATCATGAACTGGGCTGCGGTGTTCTCGGACGCAGTGGAACACCTATTGCATCTTGGTTTATGAATGAAAGTGATTTACTCTTAGTTTTTGGAGCTTCCTTCTCTAATCACACGGGTATAACGCCTAAAAAACCCATTATTCAAGTAGATTACGACCCTACGGCGCTAAGTAAATTCCACAAAATTGATGCAGCACTTTGGGGTGAAATTTCCGAAACACTCACCCTGCTTCAAGAACAGACTCAAGGAAAATTAAAAACCGTCGATCGACGTCCAGAAATTGCCGAACGATGGGCTATATGGGATGAAGAAAAAGCAAGTCGTCTTACTGATGAAAGTGAAATAGGTCTTAGTTCTATTGCTGTTTTTGATGCCCTAAATAAAGTGATCCCCGCAAATGCTGTCATTGCTGTCGATGTAGGAAACAACACTTATTCGTTTGGACGCTATTTTGAGCCCAAGCAACAGTCGGTTTTGATGTCTGGATATTTAGGATCTATTGGATTTTCACTGCCCGCTGCTATGGGAGCTTGGGCCGCTCAAGGAAAGGAACGACCTATCTGGTCAATTTCTGGCGATGGAGGTTTTGGACAGTATCTAGGCGAAATGATGACGCTCGTGAAATACAATATGAACATCAAACATGTCTTATTAAATAATTCAGAGCTTGGAAAAATCTCAAAAGAACAGAAGGCAGCAGAACTTGATGTCTGGAAAACATCCTTGCACAATATCAATTTTGCCAAATACGCGGAAAACTGTGGTGCTCTTGGAATTCGCGTTGAAAAAATCGAAGATTTACTTCCCGCTATGATAAAGATTAGAGATCACAAAGGACCAGCACTTCTTGAAATAATTACAAATGTAGATTTAATATAATATGGAAACAGGTCTTATTATTATTCTGAACGTATTGATAATGTACGGTGTCCTCGGACTTTTATTTGGATGCTATTTCTTCATAAAGGGTGCCTTTGTGTTGGATCCACTTATTAAAGATAGCAAGTGGAATATTAGGTTATTATTATTTCCTGGAGCTGCAGCATTGTGGCCCTTGTTACTGATTAAAATTGTGAAAACTAAAAAGAGAACATGACTAAGAAACTCAGGAAAACACATCTGTATAGCTGGCTTTTATTAATTATTATAATCCCCATTATATTAGTTTTTACGGTACTAGGGATAAAAGAATCTGCGATAAATGATGGCCCTTTTGAAAGCGTAAAAACTTCTGCTATGGTTGCCTCTGTTGATAACGAAACATTTTTTATCGGCATTAAGAAGGTCAATGCACTTACCACCTTAGAAGTCATCGTAAAAAGGCCCATCAAAAGTCCTTCGGCAACGCTCTATGGAACCTATAAAAACAAGAAACAGGTGATAGGCCAATTAAATGAAAAAGGGATGTATCGTTTTGAATTGCCAGAGCATTTCGAGCGCATCTTGATTCTTGACAATATCAAAACAGTAGAACTTTTAAATACGGAATTAAGATGGGAGTAAATTATGTGCCCGTGCTTTGGAATAAGCATAAGAAAACATACGATCGATGGATTGGAATTAGCATGCTAGTTTACATCCTACTTTTTGCAGGCATTACATTCCTTACAAATGCCGACACCAGTATTGAAACCTTAGTCATTAGAACCTTTGGCACTTTGGCTATCGCCTTGCTTCATATTATACTGCTCATAGGCCCCTTAGCGAGATTGAACCCAAAATACCTACCCCTTCTATACAATAGAAGGCATCTAGGTGTTAGCATGTTTCTAACTGCTTTAATTCATGGTGGTTTCTCTATTTTTCAATTTCATTCTTTGGGAAATGTAAACCCTATTCACGCCTTGTTTACTTCAAACATGGAATATGGATCGCTTACCCAGTTTCCATTTCAAGTACTGGGCTTTTTTGCATTGATCATTCTATTCTTAATGGCAGCGACAAGTCATGATTTTTGGTTAAAGAATCTATCTCCACGTGTCTGGAAACGTTTACACATGATGGTATATCTAGCCTATAGCCTGGTTATTCTTCATGTATTTCTAGGAGCTTTCCAACAGCAACCTTCTTGGTGGTCAATAGCCATATTGACGATTGGATTTCTAAGTATAGCAGGATTACATATTGTAACTGGCTTGAAAGAACGCAAAGTGGATACTCTTAAAAATAAGGAGTTAGACAGCGATTGGCAATTTGTTTGTGAGGTATCAGAAATTCCAGAAGATCGTGCCAAAATATTTGTTGTTCGTGAAGAACGGATTGCTGTTTTTAAATATGAAAACAAACTTTCTGCGATCTCTAACGTATGCAAACACCAAGGGGGTCCCTTAGGAGAAGGAAAAGTAATTGACGGCTGTGTAACTTGTCCTTGGCACGGGTATCAATACCTTCCTCAGAACGGACAATCTCCACCGCCATTTACAGAAAAAGTCGCTACCTATCAATTGCAGTTAGTAGGAAGCAAAATCTTCGTACTTCCAAAAGCAGCATCTGAAGGAACCCATATTGACCCTATTCACATAAAGTCGTAAAAAATGAAAAATACAAATGATGAGTTTTATGTAGGGTATTTAAATGATGTGCCAAAAGAAACGAAGCGAAGTATTCGAAAGTTTGTTATAGGAGCTTTCCTTCTACTAATTATTGGAGCTACTACCTTTGCACTAACTCAAAACGAGTTCAACAATAGCTCCTTTGAACTCGGGACGAGTACCAAAATTTCTGGAATTTTTCATGAGATGCCATATCCCATGTTAAAAGTAAAAACAGACGAAGGCATATTCAAAAATATACTGCTCCTAGGCTTTGGAAAATCGAGTGTCAATCCCTTTCTTCAAAAAATACGTTCGGAAGTAAATGAACTTTCTGGAAGTCAACTTAGCATTGAAGGAAATCTAATTTATTACAATGGAAAAACCCTCCTGCAGGTCACAAGTGACGAAAAAGTAACCGTCGTAAAAAAATCGAACCCATCACTACTTCCAAATAAAGTGACATTGGCAAATAGCATAGAACTACAAGGAGAAATTATTGATCCAAAGTGTTACTTCGGAGTCATGAAGCCAGGAAAAGGAAAAATCCACAGGAGTTGCGCTGCACTATGTATTTCTGGCGGCATCCCGCCTGTTCTTGCAACAAATGATGCCAATAATATATCTAAGTATTACCTACTAACAGATACTAAGGGAATGCCAATCAATGAGAAGATTCTTTCATATATCGGCAAGCCTTCAATAATTAAAGGAAAAATAGTGCAAGTCGAAGATTGGTTTCAATTACAGATAGACCCAAAAGACATTCGTGAACTCGACACACCCTCTAGTATCTATTAGCATGGATTGTTTTGAATAAACACATCAATATTCATATGAATAAGTGGAAAATCATCATACAGAACAATAAGTATCAAATCGCCTTGATCAGTGTTTTGAACTTTCTTTTAACTCCTATTCACATTCAGGCTACTGGATGGAATCCTGGACTTATAGTGGTCATAAATTATAGTTTAATAATCATTAGCAGTTCTCTCTTGGCTGTTAATCGAAAGAGCATTCTAATCACATACACCCTTGGTGCGGCTTGCCTTATACTCATTTGGTGCGAATTCTCTTTTCCCGCAAAAATTTCTATTGAGTGGGCGCGCTTAAGCTTTTCATTTGTGCTTTTTGCTAATTTCTGTATACTTCTCGTACGGCAACTCATGCGCATTAAAACGGTCACCCTACATTTTATTTTAGGGCCCTTACTTGGTTTCCTATATTTAGGAATCTTAGGAGGGATTACATTTGAAATGACACACCTCTTGAACCCAGCATCCTTTAATCTTCCACCATATTCATCGGGGTATACCTTTTATTATTTTAGTTTCATTAGTATTACAACTGTTGGATATGGAGACATCACTCCCATATTACCCTCATCGCAGGCGTTGACAATGGTTTTGAATATCATAGGCCAATTCTATCTAGCGATCGTAATTGCAGTTTTTGTAGGTAAGTATAACAATGTAAAATCATAGCATCATGTTCGAATCATTCAGTATCATATTTACGATTTCCGCAGCATTTAGTTTCATCAACTATAAATGGCTCAAACTACCCAACACGATTGGTTTGATGATTTTAAGTTTGATTTTGGTGGTTCCCATCATCGCGAGTAAAAATATATTCCCCGAGTTTTATCTCTTTTTTTGTGGGGTTGTTGTCCATGCAGATTTCAAAACCTTACTATTAGATGGCATTCTTAGTTTTATGCTATTTGCCGGCGCCATGCATGTAGACCTCAGCGCACTCGCAAAAGAAAAAAAATCCATCATCCTATTTGCAACACTCAGTGTACTTATTTCTACTTTTTTAGTAGGAGGACTTATCTTTTTGGTTGCTCAGGCCTTCTCATTAGACCTCCCCTTTGTACATGCTCTTCTCTTCGGAGCACTCATTTCTCCTACGGATCCTATTGCGGTAATGGCTATTCTCAAGAAAGCCAATATTGCCAAAAGCTTGAGCATAAAAATTGAAGGTGAATCTCTATTCAACGATGGCATAGGTGTGGTTGTCTTTTCTGGAATACTACTTATAGCAAATGCAACAGGGACTCATAATCAAACGGAAATTGCCACCGAAATAGGCACCTTATTTCTAGAAGAAGCGGTAGGCGGCCTCATTTATGGTCTCGCTCTCGGATATATCGGTTTTCGCTGTATTCAATCCCTTAAAAGCAATGATCAACTTGCCGTAATTATAAGCCTCGCAATTGTACTTGGCGGGACCACTGGAGCCTTTATGCTGCATGTCTCTGCTCCACTGGCTATGGTAGTCGCTGGATTATTTATAGGTCACAAATTGCATATCAATCAGGTGAAAGGCTCATTGCAGGAGGCGATGAGTTCATTTTGGGAAATTCTAGACGATGTCTTCAATGGCATTTTATTTGTACTCATAGGTTTAGCTTTGCATCTTTTGGATTTCGATACAACATCATTCATTGTTGGAATGATTGCTATAGTTATTGTTCTAGCCGCACGTTTCATCTCCGTCCTGCTACCCTATTCCCTACTCAAGCACGAAGAAAAAAATCCTCGAAAGACGATTGCTATTCTCACTTGGGGCGGGCTTCGTGGAGGCATCTCCCTTGCCTTGGCTCTGAGTTTAAGTGAATCCCTATCGGGGGCTCTTATTCTGCATATCACCTATGTCGTCGTTATCTTTTCAATCCTCGTTCAAGGACTGAGCATAGGAAAACTGGTGAAAAAACTGTATCAAAACTAAGAACTTGGCTTTTAAGTGGATGAATTTCGTTGCATGTAATATCTCTCGTTTCCATAGAGGACCAAGGAAACGAGAAACTCAAAGCATTCAATATTTTTTAAAAAAACGTTCTGCCTTAATGAGTAAATACCCTAATGCATTTCCATCTCGTATAGAATGTCCTTCATTTTGAAGCACCTCTAACCATACTCTCTTTCCTGACTTTTTAAGGATATTTGCCATCGTTCGCGAATGCTCAACAGAAATTGTTTTATCGTACTTTCCGTGAACGATCATAATGGGTTGACTAATTTCCTTTGCATACGTAACTGGGCTAATTTCCTTTAGATACGAAGAAGATTTAGATCCAAGCGCTCGCTCCCAGAAATCTACGGTAAAGTCGGCGCCCTCTTTCCGTTTCTCTTTCATCCATTTTTTAATATCAGATGGTGCTGATACTGCAACACCCGCGCTATAGAGTTTTGGGTATTTTAAAAGACACATATACGTCGCATAGCCACCATAACTGTGTCCATAAATATATGTTCCGGAGGGCCTAATGGAATAATTCTGTTGTATAAACTGAGTGGCATCGGCGATGTCATCAATCATTACCTTATCCATATTCTCAATACCTGCCATGATGTGTGCCCTACCAAAGCCCGAGGATCCGCGATAATTTACTTTTAATACAGCATATCCTCTGCTCGTAAAGAATTGAGCAAACGGATCAAACTCCCAATAATCTCTTGCCCAAGGTCCACCGTGAGGAATAACCACGAGAGGAATCTCCTTAGTTCCGTCATAGTCATTTGGCACGTTGATATAGGAAGGCACTTTATGCCCATCTCTCGCTTCTATAATTACACTTTTTGTGCGCGACAGCTTGTAGGAATTAAGCGTGGGATTAAAATGAAACATTACAGCATAGCTATCTTCTTTTGAATCATAAATCCCAATATTTCCTGCATTGAAATCACTCCATTGATGGATGACGTATCTATTATTCTGACTATCAACATCAACAATTTCATGAACGTAGCCAGGATACACTCTATTTAATTCATCTTGCACAGCCTTATAATCCTGAGAATACCATTTAAACTGCGGCAAAATTCCCTCATATTGAATACCTGCTAATTTTTTGTTTTTATGATCAAATATCAACGCAACTCCTTTACCATGAGGATCCATGACATCACAATTGAGATCCTCAGCAAGAACATCTACGACTCTTCTATTTTTAATGTCATACTTAATAAGCTTGCGTTTATCTGTACCTACACTTGAAGTCATGTAGATCATATTCTCCTCATAGCCAAACGCCTCTATTGACAATTTTTGATCTAAATAGGACGACCCCGTAATTTCGAGAGGTACTAATTCATTGCCTATGGCCAAAACGAGCGGGTGTAAGTTTTCAAAATCTCGACTAAACTCGAAGAATGAAATTTTGTCTTTCCCATACCTTAACGCAATCTGCGGCTCCCCATTAACATCTACGATCCATTTGTTAACCTTGTATCTCGACCCATCCACTACAACAGCCTGTTGTCCGGTATAAATATTTACTGCAAGAATATCTGAATATCCTTTGAAATTCATGGATTCCACAAGAATATCATCAGGACTCGTCCCTTTGAGACTTAAGACGGAATTGTATCTAATATTCCTATAATAATTAGACCAATTACTATACTCCTTATTTGCTAATTCATTTATGATAACTGTGGGGTTACTCCCGTCAATATCTAGCGCTTTAATCTCTCCTTTAACCTCATACACTATTCTTTCTGAAGTAAGCCATTTTAAACCAGTTACCTCCGTCCTTCCATAACTAAATTTTTTAAACAGCTTATACTCATCAATAGCAACTATGACAATGTCACTATTAAATGCGTCGTTAATGATTTGAGCAAAGTATTTCCCGTCTGGAGAAATACTAAAAGAAGAATTTCCGCTCTTCTTAAGCAAGGTCGTGGTGGGCAATACTACTTCAGTAGAGTCTTGCGAAAAAACATTAAAAAAGGAGATAGGTACTACGAGAAAAAAGAGAAATAATTTCTTATGCATTTGGAGAATTTACGAGTACAAGAATACAAAGAGTTCATGAAATTATAACAACTATTTTGTTGCACGTAACATCTCTCTTTTCCCTGGTGGGCCAGGCAATCTTTCAACGATAAAACCAACAGCTTGCATAGCTCTTCGCACGCTTCCTTTGGCGGCATAGGTCACAAGGACTCCACTTTTGCGTAAAGCAGTATACATTTTTTCAAAAATAGCCTCATCCCATAATTCGGGCTGTACTCTAGCGCCAAAAGCGTCAAAGTACACAAGATCAAATTGGTCGTGATCCATAATGTTCTCAAAGCGCTGTTGCCGTTTGGTCAATGTAAAATCTGTGGTAATATCATGCGGCTCTTCGCAAGGCAGCGCATGCATTTGCTCGTAATATTGTAGCGCTTCTGGTTGAGCAATCTGACTAGCATAATCCATAGCAGCGGCTTCTTCATCAGATACTGGATACGCTTCAACACCCGTATAGTCAAGTTTGACCTTTAGTTCTTGCGCTTCAAATAATGTAAGTAAAGCATTCAAACCTGTGCCGAAACCCATTTCTAAGATCGATATCGGTTGCGTGGTATCGGGTTTAGTTTTGGCTACATAATGCTGCAGCCCCATACCCAAGAAAACATGACGCGCTTCTTGAATGGCGCCATGTTTACTGTGGTATTGCTCATCCCAATCAGAGATCTGGATTGTTTTTGAACCGTCTCCGGTCGTAATAATTTCACGTTTCATAAGCTGGTAACGTAGGCTTATTTTGTCTTGATCAATACACCATCAGCCATAAAACGAAGTTCGCGTTTTGACTCGGTGATTGCCGCAATCTCTTCTGCCGACTTCCCAGCATCTTTTGCCATGTGCTGCAATTCGTCTACCGATACTTCCTCAAGGTAGGCCTTACCTTCTACGATGGCCTGCCCTTCAGTATCCAATGGCACGAAGAAACCGTAATCCTTGAATTTCACAAATACTTTCTCTTCTTCTGCTATATCCAAACGCATCCAGCATCCTTTAGATTTACACACAGCATTGATAGGTGCTTCAAATTTTACTACAGCAGTATCACCCGGTTTTAGTTGAGCGTACTTCTCATTGATTTGCCCCTGAGTCATCGCGTTGGACGCTGAGATTTTGGCACCAAAACTAGCATAATCCTCTTGCACTGGAACGTTTGTTTCTTCCGCTTTCGCGAAAGCTACCGCTTCCTCTTTTTTGTTCTCCTGGCTGGACTCTGCACATCCTATCATCATACATCCCGCCAAGGCCACTACTAATAAAGTCTTCATACTATTTGTTTTTAAAACAATTACCCTACAAAATTATGAATTTCTGGACGCTCTCGGGCGTTAAATTCTTAAATTTGCAGCGAAAAATACTTATACCTATGAAGATCACACCCAGAACCACCTCGAAAATTGATGATGTAGATTTTAATAATCTCACTTTTGGGAGTGTTTTTACAGATCATATGTTCATTTGTGATTTCATAGACGGTGCTTGGCAAGAACCAGAAATTGTGCCCTATGGCCCAATGTCTATTGAACCTAGCGCAAAGGTTTTTCATTATGGTCAAGCGGTTTTTGAAGGAATGAAAGCCTTTAAAGATGAAGCCGGTAAAGTGTGGCTATTTCGTCCAGAAGATAACTGGGCACGTATTAATAAATCTTCCGAGCGTTTGGCAATGCCAGCCTTTCCTAAAGAGTATTTCTTAGAAGGAATGAATCAGCTCTTAAAAATGGATAGTTCTTGGATCAAATCTGGAGACGGAAATGCCATGTATATTCGTCCGTTTGTGATTGCAACTCAAAATGGGGTTTCAGCATCTCCTTCCAATAAGTACCGATTTATGATCATCTGTGCTCCCGCACAGGCGTACTACTCTGGAGAGGTGAAAGTGCTTTTTGCTCAAAAATATAGCCGTGCCGCCGATGGTGGTGTGGGATTTGCCAAAGCAGCGGGTAACTATGCTGCTCAATTTTACCCTACAAACTTAGCCAATGAAAAAGGCTACCAACAAATCGTTTGGACTGATGCAAGTACTCATGAATTCCTTGAAGAAGCAGGAACCATGAATGTGTTTTTTCGTGTAGGGGACACTCTTTTAACAGCTCCTGTAAACGATCGTATTCTCGACGGAATTACACGTAAAAGTATCATCGCTCTCGCAGAACAAGCGGGAGTACCTGTTGAAGTACGCCCTGTTCGTGTTTCTGAAATCGTAGCTGCCTCAGAAGCAGGCGAACTGAGAGAAATATTTGGAGCGGGAACTGCTGCAGTGGTTGTGCCTTTTACCTTGTTTGGACATGATGAAAAAGAGTACCAATTGCCTGCTCAAAATGAGGATAGTTATGCGAATCGTTTCAAAAAAGCACTCAATGATATTCAATACAACCGTGCCGAAGACCCAATGGGGTGGAGACGTGAAGTGAAATAATTGTTTCTAACATTTTTGCGCAACGGACATGCCTATTATTGCCTAAGCATTTTTACGTAACTTTAGGGGTCTAACCAAAACCCAACTCCATGCGCGGCGGAAGAAGTCTCAAAATCAGATTACTTATTGGCCTCTGCATTGTGGCCTTTGGCTATTTTCAATATTGTAGTAACAAGGAAACAAATCCCTATACAGGCACTGTTCAATCCATTGATATGACGCCTGCTGAAGAAATTCAAATTGGTCAGCAATATGCTCCTGGGATTGCAGAACAGCATGGCGGACTCTATCCCAATCAAGAACTACAAGCAGAAATAGATCGTATCGGAAATAAACTGGTACAAAATAGTGTTGCTGCAAGCACACCCTACCAATATGATTTCCATTTATTAAGAGATGAAGAGACGATCAATGCCTTTGCATTGCCTGGAGGTCAAATATTTATGACGTACGCTTTATTAAGCCGTTTAGAAAATGAGGATCAAATTGCAGGAGTATTAGGGCATGAAATAGCACATGTCCTAGGAAAACACAGCGCTGAACGTGTGTCCAAAAGCAAAATGTGGCAAACCGTTTCCATGGGCGCTGAAGTTAGCGGAGGCATGGGACAAGCTGTAGGCTCATATGGTCAGAATGTATTGCTTGGGAATGGCCGTGAAGACGAGTTGGAAAGTGATCATTTAGGCGTTCTATTTATGATGAATGCCGGTTACGATCCTTTTGAAATGATTGGTGTGATGGAAATCCTGAAAGCTGCTGGAGGGCCAAACCGCACCCCTGAATTCCAGAGCACGCATCCAGATCCTGAAAATCGCATGGAACGCATCAGGGAAAGTATAGAGATACATAAAAACGCGGGCTAAATCGTTTTCGTTAAAAGCACCTAAAAACAACACCTTCACGGGATTTTGTTTTTTATCTTTACCACACAAAAAGTCATTCCTTTGAATAAAAAAACCATCCTCATGATTCTCGATGGCTGGGGCGTCGCTCCAGACCAAAAAGTATCAGCCGTCGATCAGGCGCATACCCCTTTTGTAGATAGTCTGTACACTAAATTCCCACACAGTACTTTACTTACTCATGGTGGCAACGTTGGACTTCCAGATGGGCAAATGGGCAATAGCGAAGTGGGCCATATGAACTTAGGGGCTGGACGCATTGTCTATCAAGATTTAGCAAAAATTAATTTAGCCGTTCAAAATGATAGCTTAAAAGATGAAACTGTTTTACAGGATGCTTTTACTTATGCGAAAGCAAACCATAAACCAGTGCACTTACTTGGCCTTGTTTCTGATGGTGGTGTCCATTCTCATATCAATCATTTAAAAGGGCTCGTTTTGGCTGCTGAAGGAGCTGGAGTTCCTCAAACTTTTATTCACGCCTTTACAGACGGCCGCGATGTAGATCCAAAATCTGGAAAAGCCTTTTTGGAGGATATCGATGCTTTCGCGAAAGCGCACTCGTCACAACTAGCTTCCGTCATAGGAAGGTACTATGCCATGGATCGCGACAACAGATGGGAACGCGTCCAAAAAGCCTATGATCTACTCACAAGAGGAACCGGCACACACGCTGAAGATATTGGAAAAAGTATGCAAGCCAGTTATGACGCATCGATTACAGATGAATTTATAGACCCTCTTGTAATGGCAGAGGGTGGAAAACCCGTTGCAACCATCGCTGATGGGGATGTGGTCATCTTTTTTAATTTTAGAACAGATCGTGGCCGCGAACTCACGCAAATGCTTTCACAAAGTGATTTTCCAGAGCAGGGAACTACCAAACTGAAACTGCATTATGTAACCCTGACCAACTACGACGATACCTTTAAAGGGGTGGAAGTCGTTTATGACAAAGATAATTTGAAAGATACTTTGGGTGAAACTTTGGCGAAAGCCGGAAAATCCCAAATTCGCATCGCAGAAACTGAGAAATATCCACACGTAACTTTCTTTTTTAATGGCGGGCAAGAAACTCCGTTTGCAGGTGAAAGTAGGCTGTTATGCCCCTCACCAAAAGTAGCTACCTACGACTTACAACCCGAGATGAGTGCCTATGATATTCGAGATAAAATCATTCCTGAAATCGAAAAAGGACAGGTTGATTTTGTTTGTTTAAATTTTGCCAATCCTGACATGGTAGGCCATACTGGGGATATGAACGCAGCTATTAAAGCTTGTGAAGTAGTGGACAGTTGTACAGAATCCATCGTAACAGCAGCACAGAAAAATGGGTATAGCGTGATTATTATTGCCGACCATGGAAATGCTGAAACGATGATAAATCCTGATGGCTCTCCTAATACGGCTCATACCACTAATCCAGTACCTATTATCCTTGTAGACGCCGATATTAAACACATTAAAAGTGGTATCTTGGCCGATGTAGCCCCTACTATCTTACATTTACTGGATGTCCAACAGCCTTTAGTAATGGACCGTAAATCGCTGGTATAAGGATGCAAAAGAAAAAATATTTTGCTATACTCAGCGCTATTTCATGAACACCTTTCAGCTTTGGTATCGCCCGCGATGCCTTTATCAAAAACAATGTATGGATAGCGCTGCTAAGTTTTGTTCTAGGTGCGTTATGGCTGCTACAGTTCTTCAAGATATTGCGACTTCATAATACTAATACATAATTCTGTACCTTCTGGCCCCTCAAAAAATTCTAAAATGACACTTAAAAAAATTCTTATCGTAGCGCTATGTAGTGCTTCACTATGTACATTTTCTTGTAAAGAAAGTACCACCAAAAAAAACATACCTGAAGCGACTGAAACCCCAAACACAACCAATGAGGCCAATGAAGGTGACGTTATCGATACTTCTAATGACCCAATACTATTAGGCAAAACCAAACGCAGTCAGCTCCTTGAAATCCCCTACTCAAAGTGGTTTATGCCTACTTATGAAGAATATGTAGTGGATACAGTAACGGTAAAGGTTATTGAAGGCAAACTCCGCGATGCTCATCTCACTATTTTTATGGGCACCTGGTGTCAGGATAGTCAGTTACAAATTCCTGCGGTATTTAAAGTTTTAGACAAGGCAGGCTTTAATCCAAATCACTACACCTTGATCACTGTATCCGAAGAAAAAGATACTCCAAATGGTTTAGAAAAAGATAAAGACATCAACTTTGTCCCAACGATTATCGTTAGTATGGAAGGAGAAGAAATAGGTCGTATCGTAGAATACCCTATCGAAAACTTAGAAAAAGATCTTGAAAAAATTCTAAACGGAGCGCCTTACAAACACGCCTATGAGGACTAACCCCTCAAGCGCTGAATCTCTAGTTTGAATACGAGAATATAACGCAGAAAACACTTGGATTAGCAGCGACACAACCCTTACAAAGCATAAGAACACTTCGCTTCTCACTCTTTCTAGGAATGGTCCGAAGAACAGAGGGGACGCCTAGTCATCAATCTTTCGTAACTTTGCGCAAAATTTAATTTCGTTGGACAAAAAAACCATAGCCGTAGACTTTGACGGAACGATTGTGAGCAATGCCTACCCAGGTATTGGAAAACCACTGCTTTTTGCATTCGAGACGCTCAAAAAGCTTCAAAACGAAGGACATGTTCTTATTTTATGGACGTATCGTAAAGGTCGAAAACTCGATGAAGCTGTCGATTTTTGCACTCAAAATGGATTGACCTTTTATGCAGTAAATAAAAGCTATCCTGAAGAGACCCTGACGGATGAAATTAGTAGAAAGATTAATGCCGATCTTTTTATTGATGATCGAAATATAGGTGGCATGCTTGGCTGGGGAGAGATATATCATATGCTGAGCGCATCTAAAACAACAGCTCCAAAGCTCAATCAAGAAAGAAAAAAAATATCGAATAAAGGATTCTTCTCACGTATTGAGGATCTTTTCAAAGACGAAAATAGTTAGTATGATTATCCAAAAAAATAGAGAAGAAATTGAACTCATGCGCGAAAGTGCATTGATTGTTTCCAAAACATTAGGAATGCTCGCTGGGGAAGTAAAGCCAGGCGTAACAACCCTACATTTGGATCGTCTTGCAGAGACTTTTATTAGAGATCACGGTGCGATTCCCGGCTTCTTAGGCTTATACGATTTTCCAAATACTTTATGCATGAGCCCCAACCAACAGGTAGTTCACGGCATCCCTAATGATCAACCACTCGTGGAAGGTGATATTATTTCCATTGATTGTGGTGCTGTCAAAAATAACTTCTACGGAGATCACGCGTATACTTTTGAAGTGGGCGAAGTCACTCCTGAAGTGAAGCAATTACTCGAGGTAACAAAACAATCTTTATACAAAGGAATTGAGCAACTTAAAATAGGTAATCGCGTAGGTGATGTGGGCTATGCCATACAGAAACATGCTGAAAATCATGGATATGGAGTGGTACGCGAACTCGTAGGTCACGGATTGGGGCGTACGATGCATGAAGACCCTGAAATGCCTAATTATGGGAAACGCGGTCGTGGCAAAAAATTCATTGAAGGAATGGTGGTAGCTATTGAGCCCATGATCAATTTAGGCACTAAAAACATCAAGCAACATGATGATGGCTGGACCATCACAACCCGTGACAATACCCCAAGCGCTCATTTTGAACACGATATTGCGATCATAGACGGAAAACCAGAATTGCTATCCACCTTTGCCTATATTTATAAGGCCTTAGGTATCGACAGTAATGAGGAACTCCCTTTCAGACAAGAAGCCTTGGTCTTATAAGCTGTGAAAAATATTTTCAAATATTTTCTAAATGCGATTCCGCGACCGCTGCTCATCCGATTGAGTTACGTAGTGCGCCCCTTATTGGCCTTGTTCCTCAAAGGAAAACGATACACAGATCCTATTGACGGTAAAAGCTTTCGGAAATTCTTGCCTTACGGATATGGAGCCCCTCGTGAAAATGTACTCAGCCCTTCTACCCTTTCTTTAGAACGCCACCGCTTGTTATGGTTATGGCTAGAACGTGAAACCGATTTCTTTTCGAAGCCTGCCAAAGTATTACATTTTGCGCCAGAGCAAGCTTTTTACAAACGCTTTCGCGAAATGGAGCACTTAGAGTACACCACGACAGATCTCAATTCACCTCTGGCAGACGTAAAAGCCGATATCTGCGCCCTACCGTTTAAAGACAATGACTATGATATCATTTTGTGTAATCATGTATTAGAACATATTCCCAATGACGCCCAAGCCATGAGGGAATTGTACCGTGTCCTTAAGCCAGGAGGTATGGCTATTTTACAAATCCCACAAGAATTAGATCGCACAGTCACCTTTGAAGATAATACCATTACAGACCGTGCAGAACGCGCAAAAATATTTGGTCAGTACGACCATGTGCGTGTGTATGGCCGAGATTACTTCGATACCCTTCGCAGTTTTGGCTTTAGAGTAGATGAAGTAGATTATACAAACCAACTCGACACAAAAGAGGTAGATCGCTATCGCTTAGCAAAGGGAGAGGTCTTGCCGGTTTGTTGGAAGTAGGCAATCCTATTTGAAAACATTTTTTTGGGGATAGGAAATTACTGTATTTTTATTAAAAATTGCAAACCATGCGCAGCTTCTACATTCTTATCATCGCCGTATTACAGTTTTCATTTATAAATGCTCAGACCATCGTGCAAACTTTGCAATCTGAAATTGATCAAACCGTTTGGAAACCTTTTCAAGAAGCGTTTGAGGCTTTGGATGGAGCTGCACTCAACGCTATCTATGCAGATCAAGTATTAAGAGTAACTCCAGCAGGCATTGACACAGAAAACACGTTCAAACAAAGTAACCTCAAGCGCTTTGCTAAAAACAAAGCATCAGGGGACACCATTACCCTTGAGTTTTGGTTTGACAATCGGAAGACTCAAGAAAATATTTCATATGAAGTAGCCTTTTATCGTATTGGGTTTACAGGAAAAACAGAAAAAACATCTTATAGTTATGGGCAATTCCATATTGTACTTCAAAAAATAAATGGGCAGTGGAAAATTATCCAAGATTGGGATACCGCTACGCTGAAAGGCCAGCCTATCACCGCTAAAGATTTTAAATTACAAATACCTATACAGTTCTAAATATCGTTCTCGTTATTCTTCTGGCTATCATAATACTAGGATTAGTTGCCACGCAGTCTATGGCGACACTCTAGCTATTGCCACGGGCATTATCTTTCTGTACTATGCAGTATTACTTTTGTTGGTATTCGTCACTGGTAAATCGCAGGTTGGTAAAAGTGTGAAGATTGTCTTTTGGACCCTGTTTTCACTTCCCATAATCGCTTTACTTTTATTTCCGGAGGGCATCATCGAATTTTTAATGCAAGGAGTACATCTCGATATGACATAAATGAACGCTAACTTCCTAAAAAAAAATTGGTGGTCCATAGACTTCGCGCTAGCGCTATTGGACTGTCTTTTGATTTTCAGTCTTTTATAGGTATTCGTGCCTTCTTTATAGCGGATTACAATGCTTACGAACAAGGATGCCTCGGATTGTTTCTTTTAGTTTCAATGGGGATATTTATACTTTCAGCGTGGGTTGCTTTTTGAACATTTAGAAAGATGAGCAGGTCCCTACTGAATTAAGGAGTTCGTTTCAGAAGAAGTTTTTCAAAGCCTGCGGTCACATAGGTACCTGTCGTATCACTTCCCTTAGCAAAGACCAGATATGCTTCTACCTCTTTTACATCGCCTAAAACAGCTATGGATCGCTCTAAGCCCATCGCCATAAAAGCAGTAGCATAAGCATCGGCAGTGGCGCAGTCGGGAGCGATGACTGTTGCTCCCAACACATCACTTTTCTCGGCACTTCCTGTCAATGGATTGATTGTATGTACGTACTGCTTTCCTGTACCTTGATCGATGCGATTTTTACGGTAATTTCCAGAGCTGGCCATCGACCTATTATCCAGTCCAACGACCGCAACATGACTGCGATTCTCAGATTGAGAATCTACACTCTCAACACCTACTGTCCACGCTTTCTGAGTATCTTGATTACGACCACGCGCACGAATTTCTCCTCCCAGTTCGATTAGGAAATCTTGCAAATCTCTAGATTCCAAGTAAGCAGCGATGCGATCAATTCCATATCCCTTAGCAACGGCATTAAAATCAAGGTAAACTTCTGAGTATTTCTTATTAAGGGTGCCCTTCGGCGAAATTTCAATTTTATCGAATCCCACGTACTGCATCATCGAATCCAAGGTAACACTATCTATAACGGCAATAGGCTTGGTATCGCCAAAGCCATATGCATTGCGTAGTCCTCCAACGGTAGGATCAAAGTAGTGATTTGTAGTTTCATACACCTTTCGCGAAAGCGTAAATACTTCTTTAAACATATCGTCAACAATCACAGTGGTATCTCCTCTATTAATTTTGGAAATATCACTCTGCGGTATATAGGTGCTCATTGATTTATTTACCACATAAATCACAGAATCAATGCCTATTTGAACAAGCGTTGCTTTGGCGCCAGCGCCATAATATTTAATGCCATAGGTCGTGCCAAAAGCTTCTCCTCTTAGTGTAATTTCGTCTGGAGATTCTTGGGTACCACAAGCCACACAAAGCAGGCAGAAAATAGAAAGTATAATACGCATGACTATATTTCTTGGAGTCCGTTATAAATAAGCGTATACGGCTCATCTTTTTCGACGGGATGCTGGTAATTATCGCCATGACCAAGCCCCACTCCCGCATAAAAGGTACTTGCCTCAAACTTGATCGCATGGTCCTTCATCTTGAGCATAAACGGCGTATCATATAGATTTGCATCATCAGGAAAAGATTTGGCGCGTACAATCACAAAATGCAGTTTCTTATCCTTCAACGCTACAAATTGAGGGTTTTTTTTGAGCTTGGAATTAATGCCCATAAACTCATATCCTTGATCTTCTAAATCCTTCCCAACGATGTTCATTGCGAGATTGTGTAACTCCTGTTCTGTAAGAAATACGGCCATGAAGCAAAGATACAAAGCTCAGCCTAAAAATGAAGTTTACTGGACCAATACCTGCTTGAAATATGCCTCTTTCTGAGTATCTCCCAACTGGGCATACATACGCACTACTTCTTGCCCTAATTGGGCATCTGTGGTGTCTAACAAAAAAGCTTTGGCAAAACTATCCACTGCAACTGTACTTCTATTGATGGTGGCATAAAACTGAGCCACCGTTAACCAATATTGCGTTTGTTTAGGAATGGCAGGATTGGCGGTCGCCATTTCACTGAATCCCTCTTTCAAAGCAGCATGAGCCGCTGGATGCTTAACAAGGCTTAACAAATAGATATAGGCAGGCCGTAATTGAGGATCCACCATAAGTGCCTCTTTTAGTGCATTTACAGCCTTTGAATATTGATTCATTTTTGCAAAACTGTAAGCAGTATTTAGCAGCATATCTGTGTTATCCCCATCGATTGCTTTTGCTTTTTCAAAGAACCCGGCTGCCGCTTCGTAGTCATTATAGTACTTATATTGAATCGCACCCAAATTATTCCAAGCATTCGACTGTTTTGGATCGATTTCCAAGGCTCGCGTGTATAGGGCTTGCACTTCTTTAATGTAATCCGTACCATTTTTCTGTTTTACCATCTGGGGTAAGGCCGCAAACAAATCATCGGCAAGGAAGGTATGCGCTCTAAAAGAATTTTGTAAATGCTTAATATCATGGCGATATAACACCAATCTATTTTCCCAATCTTCATTTCGATCAAGGGTGCGCCAACTATAAACTGCTCCAATGAAGACAAGGCATCCCACTAACAAGAGTGTTGCTTTTTGTGCGGAAAACCTCGCTTTCGCGAAAGCGTAACCACGCCAAAGTAAAATACCCACGACCATTACAAATCCAACAGAAAATATATATCCAAAACGTTCGGAAACAATCCCTACCATGGGATACACCACATTAACCACAATGGCCATCACTCCCAACCACAAGACCAAAGCGAGTCCTAATACATCCCGCTTCCACAATCTCTTAAGACCATATATCCCCAAAGGGATAAAAATTAACATCGACACCCATACTTGCCAAAAAGAAAAATCTACTATAGGAATTTGACTATGACCGTAATAAAACGAAAGGTCTTTTGGAAAAATGAGCAATTGCAAATAAACGAATGCTGAATAAAATCCAAGACTGATGCGAGCTATAATTCCATCATCGACAAACAACGGGTTTTCAAAATACAGAAAGGTTCTAAATTCTTCCCCAGGGATGGCATCTCTCAATAGCAACACAATAGCTAGTGCTACTACGACGGTCCCCAAAGCAATAAAGATTCGTTTGACTGGTGCTTTTGCATAATATAAGCATACTGGAATAAGGCCAAAAAATGCCAAGGAACTCATTTTACTTAAGAAAGCAATCAATGCCAATCCACCAATGATAGGCAATCGTTTTTTCAAACCGTCGCTACCGTATCGCATACATTGGACCAATCCTAAAAGCAGGAAGACCATCATTAGTAGTTCATCTCTACTTTTGATGTTATTCACTACTTCGGTATGTATGGGGTGCACCAGAAACAATACGGTAATGATGAGCGGTAATCCAAAAGAAAAGTCTTTGAGAAGTATGTTTAGAAAATACAATAACAGTAAACCGTTCAAAGCATACAGCAGTATATTTATAAAGTGACTCACATTCGCCTCAGTAAGCACATTATTGGCACTCTTTTCCTGTGGTAATTGGCTATCCGGCAAAGCGCCAAATAGTGACTTTTCTATCGCAAACGTCGTATGTGTTATTGGTCGATACTCGAAACGGGTTTCTCCATCATCTGCGTAGTAATTGGCAAAAAGTGCTGGAATATTCTCAATCCCATCTGCTGTTTTTGGATTTCCTTCAGTAACGTAGTAGTCATCCATACCATATTCATTATCGATGGCATTGAAATAGATTAAAAAAGGAAGCAATACCACAAACAGGTAGCTCAATTTTTGTTGTTTTTCAGAAAATATAGGAATCATAAATTATCGATACTTGGCCAAATATAACTATTCTATTTCTAGTAATACAATGACACTAATCTATAGTTTTCATTTAAAACTAGCATGTGTTATCGCCGCAAATCAGCTGGAATAGAAGGTAGTATTGCTTGATAAATGACTTCTGGCAATTCATGTAGCAGTGAACGATCCATTTCTGAAAAATGGACATCTTCCCAATCAAGGGGTTTCGTTTCTTTGGCCGCACGCATGACTCCACGACGGAGCTTTTGTGTATGAACCAAGTAACTTTCCTTCTCTAGATAGAGCCAGACACGTCCTTTTTCATGTTCTTCTTTGAAACGTTTAAAACCTAAATATTCATTAAAACCGATGGCTTTTTGATTGTCTGTGCGCACCTCTATGAATACTTCCTTCATATTCATGAGGGTAAAATGAAAGTCCAAAACACAAAGCGCAGATGCCGCAGCGGTTCGCGATGCTAAAAATTGTTGGTCCCATATAAATATTCCTGCCTCGATCGTCCCTTCATCAAAGGACCGAATATTTCCATTGAGAAGTCCCACACACCTTCCTTTCGCTTCTATAACAAAATAGTAATGCATTGCATTATTTATGCTATCAAACCATTTTTCTTGCGCAGCAAGTGTGATTTCTTCCTGATAAAACATTCGGGTACGAATTGCTGGGCTATTTCGCTGTAAGCGCACCAGTTCTAAGTCTGCTTTTTCCAAGCGACGTAACTTCACATTATACTTCTCAATAATCATAGGTTCTTCTGTGCTATGGAATACATAGGCTTACTATTAAGAACGATGAAAATATGCTTAATGTATCCACCAATGACTCCAAAACAGAGTAGAATCAAACTTGTAGAGAACAGTATCGTCACCATGAGCGCTGTAAATCCTCGTACGGGAACGTCATAGACAAACTTTAAAATAACAAAAGTCAAACCCGCTATAAAACTCATAGATGATAAGAACAACCCACCTAAAGTCATTACTTTCAAAGGCCACGTACTATAGAATAGTGTAGATCGCGCTACCAATCCGAGCAGTTTACGGAGAGAGTATCCAGAACTTCCATTGGGTCTGGAGTAATGAGGCACGGTTTCAAAAGCAATCTCATTGGTATACCAAAAAAGAACTTCATCTAAAAAAATAAAATGTCTGTTATGTTGCAATACTTGATCCACTAAGCTGCGTGACAGCAACCGAAATGATGATCCTTTGTGTGGGCCTCCTTCTAAGAGTTTACTTCCAGAACGCAGTATACCACTTCCCATTTTACGCCAAAACGTTTGTTGTTTACCTCCTATTCCGTAAACCAGTTCGGTAAGCGTATCTCTCTGCTTTTGAATTAGTTTAGGAATATCTTCAGGTGCATTTTGCAAATCGTCATCGAGAGAGATCACAAAATCACCTTTGGCATGTTGGAAACCACAAAAAGTGGCACTATGTTGACCATAATTTCTCGCAAAGCGGATCAGTTTCACTGTTTCAGGAAACTGCACTTTTAAGTCTTGTAACACTCTCCAACTGCTATCCTCCGAATAATCATCTACAAAAATAACTTCAAAAGCACTTCCAAACTCTTTAAAAGCACTGTGAATACGAGCGTATAACTCTTCGAGCGAGACGGCACTATTATACACCGGTATTACGACAGAATAAAGGTTCATTCGTTTTATATTAGGGATAGAGTACTATCTCTTTTAAAATTCAAATTGTTTCAAAAACAATTACATTTGCAAGTATAAACATTTTTTTTTGCACAGCTTTATGATCCCATTTAATGTCCCTTTTGCATCTGGAGATGAATTGACACAAATTTCGGCAGCAATCGCCGACAATAAGCTCTCTGGTAATGGACATTTTACAAAGAAGTGC
Organism: Dokdonia sp.; assembly: GCA_047630395.1. GTDB lineage: Bacteria > Bacteroidota > Bacteroidia > Flavobacteriales > Flavobacteriaceae > Dokdonia. The sequence continues at coordinate 23,884 of JBLHXM010000009.1, read as the reverse complement.
AAGGCCTTTTTTAAGAGTAATTACGGATTTAAAGACACCTTTTTAACCACTAGTTGCACCGCAGCAATACAAATGGTTGCCATTGCAATGGCATTGAAAGCTGGTGATGAGATCATACTTCCTTCCTATACGTTTAGTTCCACGCCCAATCCGTTTTTGATTGCAGGAGCTACTGTAAAATTTGCCGATTCAGAACCCGATCATCCCAATGTATCATTAGCTTCTATCGCATCTTTAATTACGCCAAAAACGAAAGCTGTAATGGTTGTTCATTATGGAGGTTATAGTTGCGACATTGAGGGCATTCGTGCATTGTGTGATCAACATGGATTGCTCTTGATCGAAGATGCTGCACAATGTATTCATGGATATCATAAAGGAAAACCTTTAGGAAGTTTTGGAGACTTTGCAGTGTTTTCTTTTCACGAAACCAAAAATATACATTGTGGTGAAGGGGGGCTGCTCGTTGTCAATCATCCAGGTTTTGTAGACAAGGCCGAAACCATCTGGAACTATGGCACAAATAAAAAAGCATTTTTGAGTGGTGAAGTTGACAGCTATGAATGGACAGGTCTCGGCCTTTCCTTTTGCCTCTCGGAGATAAATGCTGCATATTTGTATGCCCAACTGCAGCGAGTACCGCAGGTGACTCAACGACGCAAAGCACTCTGGGAATCTTACTATCGCGCATTGGCCCCCTTAGAGAAGTTAGGGTTGCTTCAACGACCACAAATAGCAGGTGAAGAAAGCAGTTATCATACGTTTTATGTGTGTACGCTTTCGCGAAAGCACTACCTAGCGCTTCAGGAACATCTGCTCACTAATTTTGTGTTGGCTGTACAGCATTACTATCCGTTGCATGAAAGTGCTTTTGCCAAAAGCGAAGGCCTTACAGCAGATCTACCACACGCTAGTTTTTTTGGATATAATCTACTGCGATTACCACTGTTCGCAAGTTTAACAGAGGTTCAGGTACAGCAAGTTACTCAGCTCATTCTTGATTTTCACAAAAATTAATTTCCTTTTAAGGCATTGATGAAGTCGGCACGTTTATTTCTCGAAACAGGTCCTTTATTATTCTCAGAAAGCAAAACATACCCTTCATTGAGGTAGCGTTCAATATGATCCAGATTAATGAGGTGGAATTTATGCACATGATAGAACAAGCTATTGTCTAACATCTTTGTAAAGTGTCCAATACTATTGGAACTCAGCAAGGGCTTTCCATTTTGGATCACGATTTTGGTATAACCATCCACACCTTCGCAGCGAATAATATCGGCAATGGTTATAAACTCCAAGCCATCTTGCGCAGGCACAACAATCTTCTTTTTCTCAAAGGTCTGGACCCCGATATAGGCAATGAGCTGCTTATTCTTATCCAGAGCCTATTTGGTTTCCACAATTTATATGGCCTTGGAAACGGTATGAATGAGCTCTTCGCGACCTAAAGGCGTAACGAGATATCCAATGGCACAATACCTAATTGATAGCTGTAAGGATTTCCGTCCTAGTGAATCACTTTAGCTCCTGTCGCCATTAACGCATAGGCTCCAATATAGGATGAGAAAGAACCTGCTTCGGGCTCTTTCTAGTAAAAACGTCCAATACTTTCACTCGCGTTTTTATCGTTCTTCCAAATCCATAAGTGCAAGGATCAGCACGAGTCCGAAAACTGCTTTTTTCATTACTAGCACAACTCAAAAAAATCACATTTTCTTGTGCACAAAAAAACCCGATACGTATGTATCGGGTTTTGGGTTTGCGCTTGCACGTTCGTAAGGAAGCAAAGCGAAATTATAGGAATGATCTAGAGACTATCCTCCAAAATCATCAAATCGGATATGTTCATCTGGAATTCCATAGTCTTCTCCCATTTTCTGAACAGCATTATTCATCAATGGAGGTCCACAGAAATACAATTCCATATCTTCTGGTGATTCATGTTTACTTAGGTACTGATCAATCACAACTTGGTGAATGAAACCTACAAAACCATCTCCCTCTGCATCGGTACTTTCTTTTACTTTCCAGTTATCTTCTTCCGCAGGTTCAGAAAGTGCGAGGTAAAACTTAAAGTTAGGAAATTCTCTTTCTAAAGAACGGAAGTGCTCTAGGTAGAACAACTCACGCTTTGAACGTCCACCGTACCAATACGTTACTATACGTCCTGTACGTAAGGTTTTGAATAGATGATATAGGTGTGACCGCATAGGTGCCATTCCGGCTCCTCCACCAACGTAGAGCATTTCTGACTCTGATTCATTGATAAAGAATTCACCGTAAGGTCCAGAAATTATAACCTTATCCCCTGGCTTCTGTGCAAAAATATACGATGAAGCAACCCCTGGGTTTACATCCATCCATTGGTTTTTAGCACGATCCCATGGCGGTGTCGCGATACGTACATTCAACATGATCTCTCTTCCCTCTGCAGGAAACGAAGCCATAGAATACGCACGTTCAACCGTTTCATTGTTCTTCATCGACAAAGGCCATAGACCAAATTTATCCCATTCTGCTTGGAACATATCTGGAGTTTCGTGCTCTTCTGGATGTGCAGTAATATCAATATCTGCAAATTTAATTTCGCATTCTGGAATTTCAATCTGAATATATCCACCAGCTTTATATCCCATATCCTCAGGAATTTCCACTACGAATTCCTTAATAAAAGAAGCTACGTTATAATTCCGTACGACCGTTCCTTCCCATTTTTTAATTCCGAATACTTCTTCCGGAATGGTAATGTTCATGTTTTGCTTCACCTTCACCTGACAGGCCAAACGTGCTCCATGCGCTAATTCTTTACGGCTAAAATGTGGTGTTTCTGTAGGCAAAGCTTCACCACCCCCTTCGAGAACGTGACATTCACATTGAATACAAGTTCCACCTCCTCCACAAGCCGATGGCAAGAAGATCTTGTTACTTCCGAGAGTAGTAAGTAATGTACTTCCAGAGGCAACCTCTACTTCTCTCTCTCCATTAATGGTAATCGTTACCGGTCCAGATGGAGACAATTTTTGTTTGGTAAAAAGGAGTATCCCTACCAACAATAAAGTCAATACCAAAAAGGCCAAAATCGTAGCGATCACAACTCCCGACATACTAGCAGCTAATATCATAATTACTTTTCTTTTTCGTTTGTATTATCAACAAGTTGAGTTGTTGGCATATCTGATTCAATAGGCGCTACCTGAGTTGTTGGAGCAACAGTTTCTTCCTCTTCATCTCCTCCAGTTAGCATTCCTCCAAAACTCATAAATCCAATCGCCATCAATCCTGTGATGATGAAAGTAATTCCCAATCCTCTCAAAGGAGCAGGAACATTCGAATATCGAATCTTCTCTCTAATGGCTGCAATAGCAACAATCGCCAAGAACCATCCAATTCCAGAAGATATTCCATAGTTTAAGGCTAAACCTGCGCTTTGGATATCTCTAGATTGCATGAACAATGATCCACCCAGAATCGCACAATTTACAGCGATTAAGGGTAAGAAAATACCCAAAGAGTTATATAAGGAAGGTGAAAATTTCTCTACTATGATCTCTACCAATTGTACCATCGTCGCAATGGTTGCAATGAAAAGAATAAAGGATAAGAAACTTAAATCATAATCGGCATATTCTGGTCCTAACCACTTTCCTAATGCTCCATCTCTCAATATGTATTGATCCAGGTACCAGTTAGCCGGGACGGTTACAGCAAGCACAAAAATTACTGCGGCACCAAGTCCGACAGCTGTACTCACTTTTTTAGATACTGCCAGGTAGGAACACATTCCAAGGAATGTTGCAAATACCATGTTATCTATAAAGATGGATTTAAAAAATAATTCAACGTGCTCTAACATAATGTATATTTTGAATGTTTACGCTTTTGTCCTTCGATAATCTCAGGATAAACTCCAGCGTACTTACAATGCTTAATTTTCTTCAATAAGGGCTTTGTTACGTGACCGCTGCACCCAGATAATCAATCCTACGATGATCAATGCCATAGGTGATAACAACATAAATCCGTTGTTTTCATATCCTGTAGAATACAAATACGTTTTCTCAATCGGATCTCCTAGCACTTTAAATCCAAGTAAAGTTCCTGAACCTAAAAGCTCTCTAAAGAATCCTACCATGATTAAGATCACACCGTAACCTAATGCATTTCCAATACCATCTAAGAATGATTTCCATGGCCCGTTTGCCAAAGCAAAGGCTTCAAAACGCCCCATAATAATACAGTTGGTGATAATCAATCCCACAAATACAGAAAGTTCCTTACTCAACTCATATGCATACGCCTTCAGTACTTGATCTACGACAATTACCAAAGTTGCAACTACAATTAATTGAACAATGATTCGAATTTTTGACGGTATAACATTTCGCAAAAGCGATATTACTACGTTCCCTATTCCCAGTACAAAAATCACAGAGACGGCCATCACGATAGACGCCTTTAACTGAGCGGTAATTGCTAATGCTGAACAAATACCGAGTACTTGAATCGTAATTGGGTTATCGTCTGCTAACGGATCCAGAATTAATCTCTGATCTTTTTTTGATAGTAATCCCATAATTATTTCAATGTTTTAATATGAGGAACATATGACTTCAAAGTACTTTTAATCATTGCACTCACACCGTCACCGGTAATGGTTGCTCCTGCTAAAGCATCTACTTCGTTGTCATTTTTCTCTAGGTTTTTCGGATCATTATTTCCTTTGGCAACAGTAATCCCGGCGTATTTATCACCATTCATTATCTGTTCTCCAATGAAATCATCCATAAAGTAACGCTCCTTAATATTAGCACCAAGACCCGGTGTCTCCCCTTTATGATCAAAGGTCGCTCCTTGCACAACATAGTCTGCATCCAATGCAACATAGCCCCAGATCGCATCCCATAACCCTTTTCCATACATAGGAATGATGAAAAACTTCTTTCCATCCCGTTCTCCAACATACAAAGGCATTAGACGCTCTCTCTTTGGAAGCTTGCTTTGCTTTTTCATATCCACTTTAAAAGCGGCATCACTTTGAGTCAATTTACCCCCTTGGATAATGTAACTCTCTTTAATGTACTTGTTATACTCAGCCTCTACACGATCGGTTGGGATAGAGTTCATTGAACCCGTATCATTCCCATCTTCGTCCAAATTATCGTTTACGCCCATTGCGTACAGAATATTCTGTTGCTTTTCAAAGCGTTCGTTTTCTTTAATCGCAGGTTTTAATCCTGTTGCCAAAGCCGCAAGGACACCTCCTACTACAATCACCATGATTGTTGCAAATACGATTGTATATACGTTTCCGTCTGTTTTTGCCATGATTATGCCGTTTTAACTTTTAGACGTTTCATTCTTCTTTTCACATTTCCCTGAACCACATAATGATCGATGGTTGGAGCAAATACGTTCATCAATAGAATTGCAAGAAATACTCCTTCTGGATATGCAGGATTAAATACACGGATCATGATGGAAATAAATCCAATCAAAAAACCATAAATCCATTTACCTTTATTCGTTTGAGAGGCCGTAACTGGATCTGTTGCCATATAGACAGCTCCAAAAAGGATACTTCCTATAATCAAATGTTGCCAAAAAGGAACACTCATGAGACCATAAAACTTACTACTCTCTGAAATCCATCCGGCATCTACAACACCATTAAAAACAAGACCCATTGATAAGGCTCCTAGTAAGGTAGACAGTATAATTCTCCAGCTTCCAATTTTTGTAAAAATCAAGAATAGAGCTCCTACAATAATGAGAATCTTTGAAGTTTCTCCTACAGAACCCGGAATAAATCCTAAGAACATATCTTGTAAAGAGTATAGATCCGCAGCACGATCACCATAGGTAGTAACGGCTTCCACTCCATTTGCAGCTTTAACAGTTAGTTCCTGACCTGATTTTGCATAATATCCAAGCAAGGTCTCTCCCGAGATCGCATCTAATTTTTCTCCAGCAGCAATGGCAAGGTCTCGATCGACAGCTCCTTCGACCCATACTTTATCTCCAGACATCCACGTAGGATATGCAAAGAATAAGAAAGCACGAATTGTCAAGGCAGGATTCAGGATATTCATCCCTGTTCCACCAAAGACTTCTTTCCCGATCACTACACCAAAGACAACAGCCACAGACAACATCCACAATGGGGTGTCTACAGGAACGATTAAAGGAACAAGCATCCCTGTTACTAGGTATCCTTCTTCTACTTCATGTCCTTTAATTACTGCAAAGATGAATTCAACTAAAAGTCCAACTCCATAAGAAACTACCACAAGAGGTAATACTTTCCAAGCTCCTTTTGAAAAATTCTGCATACTCCAAAAGTCTCCACTAAAGAAGCTAGAAGCACTTTCAATTTCTCCAGCCGCTAGGTAGTGCTGATATCCCGCATTAAAAATACCGAAGAGCAAACATGGCACCAAAGCCATGATCACTGTATTCATTGTACGTTTCAAATCATCTACCGCACGAATATGAGATCCATTGTGTGTAATCTCATTCGGCGCATATAAGAATGTATGAATAGCATTGAAAGCCGGAGCCATCTTTTTGCCTTTATACTTCTCTTTTAGATTGTGTAAATTTTCTTTCAATCCCATAATCTATCCTATTTCTTTATACATAAGATCCAATCCTTTTCTGATAATATCTTGGTGTGGCTGCTTAGACACACAGATAAATTCTGTCAATGCAAAATCTTCTGGAGCTACTTCATACATACCAAGTGCTTCCATTTCATCAAGATCTTGTACCATGCAGGCTTTCATAATCTGCATTGGAAAAATATCTAAAGGAAAAACTCGTTCGTAATTTCCAGTAACCACAAACGCACGGTGTTCGCCATTTGTATTGGTATCTAAATCATATTTCTTCTTTGGCTGCATCCATGAGAATGTCAGTGCTCTTGAAGGAGATATTTTATCAAATACAGGCTTGTTCCATCCAAATAATTCATAATCGTCTCCTTCTGGAATCGCAACGAATGAATTGGCATAGTATCCTAACGCTCCTTTCGGATCGATTTTAGTTCCTGTCAATACATCCCCAGAGATAAAACGATTATTATCTCCATCGATACCTGAGTCATACGCAAACGTAGCAACTTCAGCACCGATAAGCGTTTTATAATATTTTGGTGTTTTCACAGCAGAACCACCTACAGATATAGTGCGTTGTGCGTTGAATTTTCCTGTAAGGAATAACTCTCCAATGATGACCAAATCCTGCGCATTCAACGTCCAAACAACTTCGCCTTTATTTACAGGATCCAATTTATTGATCAAGGTACCTACATTCCCTGCTGGGTGAGGCCCTTTTACATTATGTGTTGTGATATTGTTCAAACCTGCAAAAGGCGAGGAAGAAGACCCGATAGAAACGTGAACGCTTCCTTCAGTCAACGTACTCAAGGCAGTAACCGCAGCTTGCAATTCGGCTTCTTTTCCCGTAAGAACAAAATCAATATCGGCTGCTAGAGGAGCGGTGGTTAATCCTGAAATAAATATTGCCTTTGGAGCAACATCAGGGTTTGCAACAACGTCATATGGACGTTGCTTTATAAATGGCCAAAGTCCGCCAGACAAAAGCTTAGCTTTTACTTCTTCGGCGTTTGCCGTTCCGTTTAATTTTCCAAAATCCTTAGCACCTCCTGCATAATCAGCTTCTATCACTAAGTCTGTAATCACACGGCGTGCACCGCGTTTGATCTCAGTAAGTGTTCCAGCCACAGGGGAAACAAAACGAATTTGCTCTTGTAATTTTGAGTAGAATAATTCATCACCGGCTTGAAGTTTAGCACCTTCTTTGACCACCATTTTAGGAGTCACCAAGTGAAAATCTGAAGGTCTGATTGTAATGGTACGCGATCGTGGGCAGTCAGAAATTACTTTTTCTGCTTCGCCTACTAATCGTATATCAAGACCTTTTTTGATTCTGATGTCTTTTGACATATGTCAGTAGATTTATGTTATCTAAAATCCCATTATTTTGGGTGCGCAAATTTACAAAGAACCGACCATATCTTCACAGCAACAAAAACGCTATTCCCTTATTTATAATAGATCTAAATAGCATAAACATAACCATCACCAACAAAGGCTAAAAAAGACCTCAAAAAGCAAAAAGCAAAAACTCATATTACTCCGTATTTGCAGCCCGACATCCGTATCTTTTCCAAAAAACCAGTACTCCTTTACCAATACCTTCAAAACTTAGATCGCCCACAATATCTCGGTACGGAATTTGTTTATATTTGAACATCAATACGACTTCATGAAAACCCATCATCTCATTTATACACTAGCATTCCTTTTGTCAGCCACAGCTACCTATGCTCAAGTTGCCGAAGAAATGCCAGCCCCTCCTTTTATAAAAACAGTACAATTTAGCGCTGGCGGCAGTCGCCAAGCACAACTTCCTATTATACGATTAGGAGCAGGTATTGAAATTAATTTTGACGATATTATTGGTGACGAGGCCGATTATTTCTATAAAATTACCCATCACAATGCAGACTGGACCCCTTCTGATCTCGCTAGGTCTGAGTTCATGGATGGCATGGACAATGTTCGTATTTTAGATTACGAAAATTCTGTAGCCGTACTTCAATTATACACACATTACCGACTCAGAATTCCAAATAAAAACCTTCGACGGCTCAAGAAAACCGGGAATTACCTGTTGAGTATATATAATGAAGATCAGGAGCTTATATTCTCTAGAAAGTTTATGATTTACAGCCCTGCACTTTCTGTTGGCGCTCAAATTAAGCGTTCACGGGACCTAAGCCTCGTCAATTCAAAACAAGTAGTCCGTTTTTTTATAGACGGAGGAGACGACCCATTGATTAACCCCAACAATACTGTTCATACCGTCATTCTTCAAAATAATAATCTCAACACAGCCATTACTGGGATTAAACCTCAGTATACCATTGGCAACAGACTGGAATATCGCTATGATAAAGAAACTTCTTTTTGGGCAGGCAACGAGTATTTTGGGTTTGAAAACAAAGACATTAGAGCTGCTACTGCTGCCGTCCAACGTATTGCACTAAAAAATCTATATCACAACTACCTCTTTACAAATCCTTCAAGGATAGACCGTCCATACACCTATAACCCTGATATCAACGGAAACTTTGTAATCACCACACTCCAAGGAAGGAATCCAGATTCAGAAGCAGAATATGTTTGGGTTCACTTTTCAGTCTTAGAAAGCAAAGTAAAAGAAGGTCAAGAAATGCATGTCTACGGTAATTTCAATAATTATGTCACAGACGAGACCACTAAAATGAAGTGGAACGAAAACTCAGGAAGATATACCCACCCAATGCTATTAAAGCAAGGGTTCTATAATTATAAATTTGTCATTGAAGAAGAAGACGGAAGCATCAACCCAAATATCCAACCCAGCGGCAATTACTGGCAAACAGAAAATGAATACCAAATTCTTGTATACTATAGATTTCCCGGTGGACGTTTTGATGAATTGCTTGGATATGGAACAACCAACTCAACAGGTATAACAAACTAATCTAAATTCTATTATATTTATAGGATGAATGAAACTCCGGTAAAGTCAGGCGGCAGAAAAGCCATGCACTATAGAGGCGCAGAATGCCTCAACTGTGGGCACCCATTAGATCTAACAGATCGTTTTTGCGCATACTGCGGTCAGATAAACACGACCAAACGCCTTACTATCATTGATTTTTTCAATGAATTTGTTCTTAGTGTATTTACCTATGATTCTCGTTTTAGACACACCTTAAAAGATCTCCTTTTTAAACCAGGGACGATTACCCGCTATTATGTAAATGGAAAGCGTTTTCATTATGCAAACCCTTTTCGCTTCTTTTTAAGCGCTTCCATCTTCTATTTCATTATTATAGGAATAATGACCTTTTTTAACGACAATAATTTAACGATAACCTCAGACAATGAAATTTCTAATATTGGCATCGTTACAACGGACTCTATTCCAGAACCTAAAAAGGTGGAACTACCTCCTTTATTTGGAGAAAGAATAGAAGAAAAATTAAATGAGGATATCAAAAAGGCAGTAAAAGAACGGAATGAAGAAACACAAAAAGCGAGAGCCCGGAAAGATTCTGGAATCACTGAACAATACTATTCATATATCGCTGAAAAAGATATAGACTCCGTCGGTGGTATCGAGGCCTTCGTTGATAAAATCAAATTTTTTAACGATTTCTACAAAACAACTAAAATATCCAGTCCTGCGAAGGCTTTGGATAGCTTAAAATACGAACATTCCAAAACAAATATTTGGCTTTATGAAAAGAACGAGGTCTATGAGCGTATTGAAAAGCACCCAATTCGTTTTGCACAATACCTAGCCTCTAAAACGCCGTTTTTCCTATTTTTCTTTGCTCCCTTTTTCGCACTCTTCTTATGGCTCATTTACTCCAAAAAGAAGTTTAATTACATGGAACACCTTGTGTTTATCTTCCATATTTTTAGTTGGGTTTTTATTGTTTTACTCATTTGTTTACCCATAGACACCCTGCTTAATGACAATAACTTACTCGCTGGCATACTACTTGGACTTATTGGACCGTTCTACTTCTATAAGGCTTTGAGGAATTTTTATAAGCAAAACAGATTCTTCACAATAATAAAATTTGTATTTTTAAATGTTGTGTTTATGTTTGCAACATCCATTTTTGCGATTATTTTCTTTGCACTCACGGCTGCTTTTTATTAAGGGTATGGTACAACAGGTAACTAGAGGTATTAAAATTTCGGTGGAAACCACCTTCGAAGGCACATTTTATAAAAACTATAAAATGCACTTTGCCTTTGGCTATAAAATAACCATTGAAAACCAAAGCAAAGACTCTGTACAGCTAATGGCTAGGCATTGGAATATATACGACTCTTTGAATGTCCCAGAAACTGTGGCCGGAGAAGGAGTCATTGGAAAAAAGCCTGTGCTTAAACCAGGAGAATCCCACACCTATAGTTCTGGATGTTTACTTACCTCTCCTTTTGGAGCGATGGAAGGTTATTATCACATGGTGAATTTTACCACTACGAGAAAATTTCGTGTAAAAGTCCCAAACTTTAAGCTGAGTGCACCCTTTGCGCTAAATTAGCAGCAGCTCTATTTTCAAGCACAAGCCGAAATTGCTCCCCACCTTGTTCGAGTGTGCAATACTCACAGTTAGAGTCATACACAAATCGGTACTCCTTTGTAAATTCAAAGGCTTTTGGAAATTCTGCTATTCCCTCAAAATCTAACTCGCCGGATTTAGTAAAGCGACGTACAATAGCTTTTTCACTCTTTGCATCCTTTTCCAAATGAAACCAAGCACTACTTCCTATACCAGACAAAAGCTGAGCCCCATCAGGTAGCAGGTTCTCAGGTGCCTCGGCACTGATTTTGTTTGGCACACTTCTATCAAAATAATTTGTCAAGTTTTCGCGCAAAGCGGTAGAATTATACGGTGTAATAACACCTTGGTAAACCTCATAAAGGCGATCACTCGCACTTTTCTCTACATTCCCTACAGTACTAGGAGTGAATTTTTTATTATGCTTTAAGCGCTTAATAATATGAGATTCTCGGGTAGATGCCAAAATCGTTTCAGTAACAAAACGGGCACAATTACTACCCTCTTTCCCAAACGCTTTGTAAGGGATACTTCCTTGCTGCTGCAACTGCTGGATATAGGTGAGCGCTTGCTTATGACAAATGGTCTCGCACAAAGAAGCTACCAGACGGCCAGAACCATGGGTTTTATTGGGATGTGCATCCAACCAAACTAAAAATTGATCGAGATTTGCAAGCATTCCATCGTCAGAAACCGCAGCATGAAATGGAATTTCTAACTCCACATCTGTGTTAGCACCACGCACCCTACCTTTACCCGGCGGAGTTACGTATCTTCCAAAATCAAAATACTGGGCTTTTCCTGTCGCATTTTCAATCAACACCAAGGCAGCATGCCCTGCTTTAATGTGCGTACGCGTTCCTAGACCAACCAATGGTAAAATCTTACACATCAATTCATCAGACATCTTAACAAAAGTATCTGGAAAAGCAAGGACAATTATTTTACCGCTATATGTCAAAAGTTACAAGATCAAATACTGTGTTATACTCTTCATTTTTTTGAAAGTCATGATAGGTCATTGAGCAATCGTCTACTGTTTTTTTAACCTGAGTCGTGCTTACTGTTTTGAGCAACCCACGATCCAAATGTACATCTATATGTTTATCTCCTTCTCCTGCCGTGGCATGAAACTTAAACAACGTATCGGCTTCCCAATCTGTTGATATTCCAATCAACAGCAACGATGGTAAAGGGTTCTATATTAGAAAAATCAAAGCGCTCCATGGCATCCCTTACATTCTTAACTTTGAGTAATTCTTTAACCACCACTCCTGGACTCATGGGATAATTGGCCAAACGCAGGTGATTTTCAAAACCTCCATTGAGCAGGTAAATTAATCTATTGCGTTCTGAAATTCCAATCCGACTACCTCCAGCTACCACATCTTTTGGAAATAACCTTTTTACACCATCCACAGCGTAAAAGATTGTAAATAATGCAGTTCCTCCCACAAACTTATCACGATTAGATGTCAAAACAAACGTATTATTTGCTTTGGGAATGTAGGTAACCGTACACATAGCATATTAGGTCAAAAAAGCATGACGCAACTTACAAAAAATATAATGAAACTTTTATTTTTAACGTCCTTAGACCAGTCATGGACTCCTGTTGTCTTTGCCTAGGACACTGTTCCTTTTTACGCTTTCGCGAAAGCGTAAATGCCTCAATAAATTTGTACCTTCGCTGTCTTAATTAAAAAACTCAAAGTATCATGGGAAAAGGATTTTTTCAAGTACCAATTGCTCTCAATGACGAGATCAAATCATATGCACCAGGCTCTCCAGAAAGAGCAGAAGTTGCAGCAGCTTATAAGACATTATTCAATGCGCATACGGATGTGCCAATGTTTATTAATGGTGAAGAAGTACGCACGGGAAATACACGTACAATGTCTCCTCCTCATGATCACAAACATATTGTTGGAGAATACCACCTTGCCGAAAAAAAACACGTCGATGCTGCGATCTCTGGAGCATTAGAAGCACGTACCGAATGGGCAGAATTGCCTTGGGAACAGCGCGCAGGTATCTTTTTAAAAGCTGCCGAACTTATCGCAGGACCCTACCGCGCAAAAATAAATGCAGCGACCATGATTGCTCAGTCTAAAACAGTGCAACAAGCAGAAATTGATGCCGCTTGTGAGCTGATCGACTTCTTACGTTTCAATGTACAGTACATGACGGATATCTATAGCGAGCAACCAAAATCTACTTCTGGTGCTTGGAACCGTTTAGAGTATCGACCACTCGAAGGATTTATCTATGCAATTACTCCATTTAACTTTACTGCAATCGCGGCCAACTTGCCAGCGAGTGCTGCCATGATGGGGAATGTAGTTGTTTGGAAGCCTTCTGACAGCCAGATGCTTTCTGCTAAAGTAATTGTAGATATCTTCAGAGAAGCTGGAGTTCCTGATGGCGTAATAAACGTTGTACATGGAGATCCAGTAATGATTACAGATACCGTATTAGCGAGCCCAGATTTTTCTGGTTTACACTTTACAGGTTCTACAGATGTATTCAAGGATATCTGGAAGAAAATTGGAATGAATATCCATAATTATAAAACCTACCCACGTATCGTAGGAGAAACGGGAGGAAAAGATTTTATTGTAGCGCACCCTTCAGCAAACGCCAAGCAAGTAGCTACTGCGATTACTAGAGGAGCTTTTGAATTCCAAGGACAGAAATGTAGTGCGGCCAGCCGTGCATACATTCCCGCAAGCATGTGGGCAGATGTAAAAAAATATGTCATAGCAGACGTAAACTCATTCAAGATGGGATCTCCTGAAGACATGAGCAACTACATTACTGCCGTGATTCACGAAGGTTCTTTTGACAAGCTTGCCAAGTTCATTGATCAAGCAAAAGAAGATGCCGATGCTGAGATTATCGTAGGTGGTGGTCATGACAAATCAAAAGGATACTTTATAGAACCAACGGTTATTCTAGCTAAAGATCCAAAGTACACCACCATGTGTACAGAACTTTTTGGCCCAGTGATGACTATATATGTATACGAAGATAAAGATTGGTCTGCTACTCTAAAATTAGTAGACGAAACTTCTGAGTATGCACTTACTGGAGCTATTCTTTCGACAGATCGTTATGCGATTCAAGAAGCGACCAAAGCCTTACAAAACGCTGCAGGTAACTTCTATATCAATGATAAACCAACAGGTGCTGTTGTAGGACAGCAGCCGTTTGGAGGAGCTAGAGCTTCTGGAACAAACGACAAAGCAGGGTCTGCCTTGAACTTATTGCGCTGGGTAAGTCCGCGTATGATCAAGGAAACCTTTGTAACTCCTGTAGATTACAGGTACCCATATTTGGGAGAATAATATTTTTGCTTACGCGAAAAATTGAAAAGGCTACCGTGAGGTGGCCTTTTTTTGTCTATTGTCACCCTGAGCCTGTCGAAGGGCGCCAAACAAACCTAATGAAATAATCAAAAAACAGGAATGGGGCTTGGACAGGCTCAGCCTGACAACATACAATCACGATTACTACTTTATCTCCTATTTCATTTTTACCTCCTGTTCCCTCACCCAAACACCCTATTCCCTCAATATGTATTTCAGAAAGCAAATCATGGTGCTATGTTTGACCCAAGAAATCAACACATAGATCCATGAAAAACTTTACTTTTTGTCTACTCGCTCTTTTTGCCATCAACACCTGCTTTGCACAAAACACTATCAGAGGTATAGTGTCCAATGGAGATACGGCACTGCCTTGGGTCAATGTATATATTAAAAATACTAAAACTGGAACCACTTCTGATGATTTTGGACGTTTTGCTATTGAAGCACAAAAAGGAGATACATTGATGATATCACACATCGGATTTGAAACTAAAGAAACCCTTATTACAGATCAAAAGACACTAACTGTTGAATTAGAATGGAACGTACTTGATGAAGTTGTTATCATCGCACAAAACATCGAAAGAGTTAAAATAGTGACCGGTAATTGCAATAGAACCCATAATAGATATTGTTGCAGAGCAATAGGAGTCAGGCTAGAATACACAAAACCAGAAGAAGTAGTAATTGCTCCAAGCGCTTCACTGTTCCCCAACCCATCATCCAGTGGTATCTTCCAACTACAACTTTCAGATTCTTATAACAACGTTCAGATCTTTGTCAATGCAATGAATGGCCAACAACTACAATCAAGAAATCACGCAGCTATAAACAATACCATCTCGGTAGATATTTCGGGCTATCCAACAGGTATCTATTTGATAAATATTATCGCAGATGGAGAACGACTTCCGGCTCAGAAAGCGATACGAAGCTAATACTAATCAAAAATCAATCGCCCGGTATAGCGTTCTTCTACCTCAACAATATCAGGTTGATTCTTTGCGATTATATCTCCATTGCTCACGATCTTCCCTTTGATTGAATTCACAGGATACACAATCATGACATTACTCCCTCTGTGAAACACATTGAGTTCTTCCACAAAAAAGGCAACTCCTTCAAAGCGGCCAGCGCCACCGTAAAAACCAATAAGCGCACGTTCAGCAGTACCGGAAATATAGAAGTTACTGAAGTTATTAGAAATCACTTCCAACCCTCCTACGGCGAGATTTAGCCTGAAATCGGCGATGCGATATTTTGAATTTTCATTTTCATCACTCACCAAAATCAGGCTTTCATACCCAAGAACTCCTTCGCTCGATACTTCATACTGAGAAGCATTTCTAATACGCCGGATATCAGGAGCACTCACATATACGAGCGTAGCTTCGCTAGCTTCCAAGAGATCACAGCGATTCTCATCAATAAGCGTTAATGTACCATCGACAACAGTCACTTCGACATCTTCAATAATGGATGCAGCGGTTTCTATACGTACACTTTGCGGCCCTTCACTCAGGATCATTTGAATGTTATCGCGTACAATGATTTTATCGAAAACGTCTACGACAACAAAGCGCTCGACAATCGGGTCAGAACCATCAAAACACAATCCAGGATTACCAGAATCACAGCCCGTTACTAGCATAAGCAAACAGGTTAGAGCAGTGTATATGTAGGTTTCTTTTTTCACGAAAGTATACTTATAATCGATATCCAATTCCAAATTCTAATGCCTCCGCTTTGGCGGCATGTGCTTTTACGGCAACCAATCCATAAAAATGATCTCCAAAATAGCGTTTCACCCCTAAACGGTTATAGATTCTACCTTCAAAATTTACGGGGTAGTAGACGTAATACCCAAGGTGCGCAAAAATGGCCGTCCGACTAACACGTAATTCGTACCCCGCAAAAAGCCCGATGCGTTTAGAATCATCACCCAAAGAGATGTCTTCTTCTGGAAACGCAATCGCGCGGTATTCAATATATTGCTTCATCGCTCCTGAAAGAAACAACTCTGCTCCAAATTGGACCGTACTTTTATAGCTCAGTCGCTTATCTGCAAATACCTGCAAACCTGCAAACGATTTCCGATCCAAACCAATAATATTGTTTTCATTCACCCCACCCTGCAGCGTCACATTTACATGAATAGGCTCTGAATACGTTTTTGGGAATTCCGAAAGCTGATACTTGCGAACTACCAATGGATCATAATTCACTCCAAAACTAGCGGTTAGTATATTGGTACTCGTATTGGGGGTACGCAGCCGGCCATTAGAGTAATGCACCAATTGCACTCCTGCTTCAAACCCAAAATCCCCTAAAACACGTTCCTTTTTGTAGGCTAACCCCATCATGGAAGTACTCATCAAATGACTTCCATACGCAAGGTTTCTAAAATTAGTTTCAGCGTCGTAGGGGTTCGTATTATATGCGATTCCGGTCCCCAATGTCAGAGATAGATTACGATTTAGGAAATAAAAATTATAATGCCCATAGGCTGCAAGATTATCTCCTAAAACAGGGTTTCCTAGATTTTGATACAGAAAAGAAACACCCCAATCTGGATAATTATAACGCTGCTGCCATTCTTTTTCTCCAAAAGTTGGCCGATTATACTTTATCAAAATCCCTTGAGTATGCCCTAGGATCAACTGCCCAATATCAGGATTGTGTTCTAGTACTGGACCATTGAGATAGTGTATATCCCAAGTGGTTGCACGGGTATCGCTTTGCGCAAAAGCCGTAGCCACTGTAAAAACGCAAACCAGTATATGTAAAAAGAATCGCCGCACGCGGCTAAAATAACAATTCCTTAAAAGACTTTGGAGGCAATCTGTCTAATATTATCCGACTTCCCCATGGAGTAATAATGCAGTACAGGAACACCAGCAGTAATGAGCTCTTTGCTTTGAGCAATAGACCACTCGATACCAACGTCTCTAATGGCTTGCGTTGTTTTACATTTAATCACTTCGCGCACCAAAGCATCCGGCATATCTACACTAAAACGTTGCGGAATCATGTTCAGTTGTTTTTTAGTTGCCAACGGTTTCAATCCGGGAATAATAGGTTTGGTAATCCCCGCCACACGGCATTTTTCTACGAAATCAAAATACTTTTGATTGTCAAAAAACATTTGTGTTACCACATAACAAGCACCAGCCTCCAGTTTCTTTTTCAAAAAATGAATGTCACTTTCGATGCTAGGTGCTTCTAGATGTTTTTCAGGATATCCTGCCACACCGACACAGAAATCGGTGGTCGAAGAATTGAGCAAGTCTTCATCCAGGTAGTTCCCTTGATTGAGATCCATAATTTGTTCAACAAGCTCTTGGGCATAGACATTTCCATGCTTATTGGCTTTAAAATAAGTTTCACTCTTCACTGCATCTCCGCGCAAGGCCATCACATTTTCAATACCCAGAAAATCCATATCGATCAAGAAATTCTCTGTATCCTCTTTTGAAAAACCACCACAAAGTACATGAGGCACAGCGTCTACCTCATATTTATTCTGAATAGCAGCACATATCCCAACCGTTCCCGGTCGTTTACGCACCACCTTCTTCTCCAGTAATCCATCCGGGTGCTCTTTATAAATATACTCTTCCCTATGATAGGTCACATCAATAAAGGGAGGCTTAAATTCCATGAGCGGATCGATATTTGAAAAAATAGTATCAATATTTTGCCCTTTCAATGGAGGTAAAATTTCAAATGAAAATTCTGTTTTCTTTTGATCTAACGCTTGTTGTATATGGTCTCTTACTTTCATCGAAAATTATATTTCTCATTCCCACGAAGGCGGGAATCTTAGTTTTTTTCCTAATTGTTCAAAATCCCCGCGCTGCTGGTGAGCGGAAAGCTTTTCGTTTATTGCTTAGTCTGCGATATTGGGGCTTAGCCATTTTTTTGCTTTCGCGAAAGCGATTCCTTTCCTATCGGCAAAATTCTTGACTTGATCTTCCTTAATCTTGCCTAACCCAAAATAGCGAGCTTCGGGATGTGCAAAATAATAGCCACTCACACTTGCGGCGGGCCACATAGCCAAACTATCGGTGAGGGTGACTCCTATTTGTTCTTCCACTTGAAGCACCATCCAGAGGGTCTCTTTCTCTAGGTGATCAGGACAGGCAGGATACCCTGGTGCTGGACGAATACCTCGATATTTTTCTTTGATTAAATCGGTATTCGCCAGTGCCTCTTCCTGAGCATATCCCCAATGTGTAGTGCGTACTTCTTTATGCAAATACTCAGCGAAGGCCTCAGCAAGTCGATCGGCGAGGGCTTTAATCATAATGGCATTATAATCGTCGAGATCCTTTTCGAATGCTGCTGCTTTTTCTGCCGTTCCAAAACCTGTCGTCACACAGAAAGCGCCTATATAATCTTGTAGTCCGCTCTTCTTCGGGGCAATAAAATCAGATAGAGCAATGTTTGGTTTTCCATCTGCTTTTTTCGATTGTTGACGCAGCGTTCTGAACACCGCGTCTTTTGTATTAATACTCTCAGCAGTCTTCCGCTCACTATTACAATTGATAATAATATCATCTTGATCATTAGCATTGGCTTCAAAAAGGCCAAAAACAGCTTTGGCAGTGAGCCATTGTTTATCAAAAATTTGCTCTAACATTTCTTGAGCGTCGGCAAATAATTCTGTGGCCTGTGTTCCAACAACGTGATCTGTCAGAATCTCTGGATAGCGACCATGGAGATCCCAACTTCTAAAAAACGGACTCCAGTCAATAAAGGGGTCTAGTTTTCGCAGCTCAAAATCGGTGATGGTTTGAATGCCCAATCGGGATGGTTTGACAATATCTTCGGCTTTCCAATCAATGAGGTACTTATTGGCTCGCGCTCTTTTGAGATTTAGATATTCTTTGATTCGCTGTCGGGAGTTAAAGCTTTCGCGAAAGCGCGCATACTCTTCTTTCAACTCCCGTTTATACAGTCCGCGGCGACTTTCAGTGCCTTTGTCCGCTTTTTCTTCTAAAAGTAAGTCACCTACGACGGTGACCGCTCGAGAGGCGTCATTTACATGAACAACTGCATTTTGATATTCTGGGTCGATCTTAACAGCAGTATGTGCTTTGCTGGTCGTCGCTCCACCAATGAGTATTGGAATGGTGATTTCTTGACGCTGCAATTCTTGAGCGAGATACACCATCTCATCCAAAGAAGGAGTAATCAAGCCACTGAGGCCAATGATATCTACCTTATTTTCAATCGCCGATTGGATAATTTTATCTGGCGGCACCATTACACCCAGATCGATGATCTCATAATTATTACAAGCCAAAACTACCGAAACAATATTCTTTCCAATATCATGAACATCCCCTTTGACGGTAGCCATTAAGACACGTCCAGCAAATTGATTACCACCCGTATTTCCTGTTCGCAATTTTTCTTCCTCAATAAATGGCAACAAATAAGCGACTGCTTTTTTCATTACTCGGGCACTCTTTACGACTTGAGGTAAAAACATTTTCCCACTCCCAAAAAGATCTCCTACGACATTCATCCCTGTCATCAAATGTCCTTCGATAACATGAATTGGTGCCGTAACCGCTTGTCTCGCTTCTTCAACATCATGAACGATATAAGCATCAATCCCTTTGACTAAGGCTCTCGTGATTCGGTCTTGTACCGAAGCCTCTCTCCAGGCTTCGGTTGCTTTTTCTGCAACTTCTTTTTGGCCTACAGTTTCTGCAAAATCTAGCAGTCGTTCCGTAGCATCGTCTCTACGATTGAGCATCACATCCTCTACCCGCTCCAATAAATCGGTTGGAATATCATCATATATCTCCAATAGTTCTGGATTGACAATTCCCATGTTCATTCCTGCTTTGATGGCGTGATACAGAAATACAGAATGCATCGCTTCCCGAACAGCAGTATTACCTCTAAAGCTAAAAGACACGTTACTCACTCCGCCGCTTACGCTGCAGTAAGAGAGATTAGAACGCACCCATCGCGTCCCTTCGATAAAGTCGATGGCATTTAACGTGTGCTCATCCATCCCGGTAGCTACAGGAAAAATATTCAAATCAAAAATGATGTCTTCAGGTGGAAAGCCAACCGTATCCACTAAAACATCATATGAACGCTTTGCTATCTCACAGCGCCTTTTATAAGTATCTGCTTGACCGGTCTCATCAAAAGCCATGACAATCACCGCTGCGCCATAGCGTTTGATTTTTTTAGCCTGCGCTACAAAAACGGCTTCTCCTTCCTTCAAACTGATGGAATTCACCACACACTTCCCTTGAACGACCTGAAGACCCGCTTCTATAATTTCCCATTTAGAACTATCAATCATGATCGGGACACGAGCAATATCGGGCTCGGCGATTACCAAATTTAAAAAACGAACCATGGCTTCTTTCCCATCAATAAGTCCATCATCCATATTGACATCGATGATCTGAGCGCCATTCTCTACCTGATTACGTGCGACCGTTAGTGCCTCTTCAAACCGATCCTCTTTTATCAAACGGAGAAACTTTTTTGATCCAGCCACATTGGTACGCTCGCCCACATTAATGAAATTACTTTCTGGAGTAATAATTAGCGGCTCTAAACCTGAAAGTTTGAGATATTTTGGTGCATTGCTCATTTATAGCTGACAATTTCTTGGGGTTACATTTTCTACCAGTGCTGCAATGGCTTTGATGTGTTCGGGTTGAGTACCACAGCACCCACCGATGATATTGACAAGGTTTTTATCGATGTATTTTTTTATTTGCGCTGCCATTTGTTCTGGAGTTTCGTCATAGTCGCCAAAGGCATTTGGTAAGCCTGCATTAGGATGGGCTGAAATACCGAGAGCTGTTCGCGATGCAATCGCTTCCAAGTGTGGCTGCAATTGTGAAGCTCCCAGCGCACAGTTAAAACCAACAGATAGTAAAGGAATATGAGATATTGAAATCAGAAAGGCTTCGGCGGTTTGTCCGGACAAAGTTCTTCCTGAAGCATCGGTAATCGTTCCTGAAACCATCACTGGCACATCACTGTTTCGTTCTTCTTTCACTTCTTCGATAGCAAACAAGGCAGCTTTAGCATTGAGGGTATCAAAGACCGTTTCTACTAATAAAATATCCACTCCACCATCCAGTAAAGCTTCTGTTTGTTGTTTATAGGCGATGCGTAATTCGTCAAATGATACTGCTCGAAATCCTGGATCATTTACATCCGGAGACATGCTTGCTGTTTTATTCGTGGGCCCTATGCTCCCAGCGACAAAACGAGGTTTGTGCGGTTCTTTTTCGGTAAAAGATTGAGCTACCACTTTGGCAATTTTCGCGGAAGCGTAATTCAATTCATACACCACATCTTCCAGTGCGTAATCGGCCATAGCGATGGTCGTACTAGAGAAGGTATTGGTCTCAACAATATCTGCACCTGCAGCAAAATACTTCCGATGTACCTCAGCAATAGCATCGGGTTGCGTGATACTCAAAAGGTCATTATTTCCCTTGAGAGGGATATGAAAATTGGCAAAGCGCACTCCTCGGAAGTCTTCTTCCGTGAACTTATATGCTTGCAGCATGGTTCCCATAGCACCATCTAGGACTAAAATCCGTTGACGGAGGGCTCGTTTTAGTTGGCTTGTCATTTATAATGCTTGTTGTATATCACTTTTAATATCTTCTATATGCTCGAGTCCAACGGAGATACGCACCAGGCCGTCTGTAATTCCGACTTCCTTACGTTCTTCGGGACTGAGTTTTGCATGGGTGGTCGATGCAGGATGAGTCACAATAGTTCGTGTATCACCAAGATTTGCTGTGAGCGAGCACATACGAATTGCATCTAAAAACGCACGTCCATTTTCCAATCCGCCTTTGAGCTCAAAGGCGATCACATTGCCTCCTAATTTCATTTGTTTTTTGGCAATAGCATAACTTGGATGTGACTTTAGAAAGGGATATTTCACACTTTTAATAGCAGGACGTCCTTCTAAAAACTGAGCCAGAGTTAAGGCATTTTTGCAATGTTTATCCACACGAACAGCCAATGTCTCTAGGCTTTTGGAAAGCGTCCAAGCATTGAACGGTGATAATGCGGGGCCCGTAATTCGGGCAAACCGATAGACGATATCTACTAAATCGACACTACCTACGGTTACACCTCCCATGACGCGTCCTTGCCCATCAATCAATTTTGTTGCTGAATGAATGACCAGATCGGCACCGTATTTTATAGGTTGCTGGAGATACGGTGTCGCAAAACAATTATCAACGATAAAAATGAGGTTATGCTTTCGCGAAAGCGCGCCCAACACTTCTAAATCAACAATATCTACCCCGGGATTTGTAGGAGATTCCACATATAAAATCTTCGTTTCTGGACGAATAAGCGCTTCTATTTGCTCTAAGTGATTGACATCAAAATAACTATGTGAGATATTCCATTTTGGAAAGTAATTTGTAAACAAACTATGTGTATTTCCAAATATGGCCTGTGCAGAAATCACGTGATCCCCACTATTTAAAAGCGCAGCAAATGTGCTAAAAATAGCAGACATGCCTGTGGCAAATGCATGACCAGCCGCCGCACCTTCCCATTGACACATTTTTTTTACAAATTCGGCGACATTGGGATTGGTATACCGACTGTAGATATTACGCTGTTTCTCTTCGGCGAAAGAGGCACGCATCTCCTCGGCATCATCAAACACAAAGCTCGACGTCAGAAAGATAGGCGTCGAATGCTCTGCATGCTGCGAGCGTTCCGTTTGGATTCGGATTGCTTGAGTTTCGGGATGGGTATACTCCATAGATAGTTATTTAATGATTTGAGCGTGCTACTTTCAAAATATCACCTAAAACACCTCTGGCGGTGACTGCTTTTCCTGCACCAGCCCCTTGAATTACCAAGGGTTGATCTCCGTACGAATCGGTATAAATCTCAAAAACAGCATCGGCACCTTTGATTTGACCTAGTGCTGTTGAAGATGGCTCTTGAATGAGCTTTACTTCCAACTGTCCCGTAACCATATCCAATTCACCTACATGGCGCAGCACTTCGTCTGATCCAAGAGCATCTTTGTTTTTAGCAAAAATGGCATCTAACTTTTTGATGCTTTCGCGAAATTGCGGCAGCGTTGTCTCTCCATTTAATTCTGCAGGAACAAGTGACTGCACTTTCACATCCTCAAATTCTTGGATAAGCCCGACCTCTCTTCCTAAGATCAACAGTTTCCGCGCTACATCTTTGCCTGAAAGATCTTCGCGAGCATCTGGCTCTGTGAGCCCTAAGGCATCTGCTTCTAGTAGGATTTCTGAAAAGTCTTTTTCTTCTTTCGAAAAGGTGTTGAATAAATAGCTCAAGGAACCAGAAAAAA
>JBLHXM010000008.1:0-51995 GCA_047630395.1 Dokdonia sp. | reverse complement strand
TTGGACATTGAGCGAATTTTTTGGCAAATATACAGTTTCGCGAAAGCGAAAAAAAGTATCCACAGGAAAAAGAGATTCCTAAATAGGGGGCCGAAATACGGTGTGAAAAAGGTGTATTTTTTGACTTTTGCTTGGGTGAAACATACATTAGGGAAATAGGTTTTTTCGATTTGATTGCGAACAAATCGGCTGGCATTGATATTAGTTTTGCTGAATGCTATATCTTTGTACACCTTTTCAGTATAAACGATATGAAGATTATTATTGCAGGGGCAGGGGAAGTTGGATTCCATCTTGCAAAACTGCTATCATACGAGTCTCAAGATATTACGCTTATTGACACCAACAGAGAAAGCCTTGCGTACGCGGATACCCATTTGGATATTCGTACTATAAAGGGTGACGCGACGTCTATTTCTATACTTCAAGATTCGAGGGTAGAAAACGTAGATCTTGTCATTGCAGTAACTTCTAGTGAGACTACCAATATTACAACCTGCGTACTTGCCAAGCAGTTGGGTGCAGGACGAACTATTGCGCGTATTTCCAATACAGAATTTATTGAGAACAAAGAGCTCGCCGGTTTTTCAAAATTGGGTATCGACGAGTTGATTTCGCCAGAAAGTCTCGCAGCTGCAGAGATTGAATTACTCCTGAGTCAAAGTGCCTTTAACGACAGCTTCGAGTTTGAAGATGGAGCGTTAACCATGGTTGGGACTACTTTATCGCGCACTGCTTCCTTTGTAGGTAAGAGCGTTAAGGAAGCAGCTAAAATTTTTCCTGAACTGCATTTTATGCCTATTGCTATTCAGCGATTTGGGACTCAGTATACTTTGATTCCTCGTGGAGATACTATGTTTAAAGAAGGGGATCAAGTATACTTTATGACCATTCAAGGGGGCGTAGAGGAACTCTATAAACTCACCGGAAAAGCAAAGCAGCAGATCAAGAATGTGATGATTTTAGGAGGGAGTAAAATTGGTTATAAAACAGCCAGAGATCTCTGTTCTAGTAAATTTAATGTAAAATTGATCGAGAAGAATAGAGAGAAGGCGATAGACCTTGCTGATGTTTTACCCAAAGCCCTAGTAATTAACGGTGATGGTCGTAATGTAGAGTTGCTGGAAGAGGAAAATATTCATGACATGGATGCCTTTATCGCTGTGACTGGAGATAGTGAGACGAATATTATGTCTTGCCTGGTAGCCAAGTCAAAAAGCGTAAAGAAAACGATTGCCTTGGTAGAAAATATGGATTACTTCCAACTTTCTCATAGCATCGGAATAGATACTTTGATTAATAAAAAGCTGTTGGCTGCCAACAATATTTTCCGCTACGTTCGTCGTGGGGAAGTAGTGGCTATGACCAAGCTTAACAATATGAATGCGGAGCTCTTGGAGTTTATCGTGAAGCCCACGTCTGTAGCGGAAGGAAAAAGGCTGCGTGATATTGATTTTCCACGATCGGCGACGGTTGCAGGAATAGTAAGAGCAGGCGAAGGTGTCATTGCACTTGGAGATTTCAAAGTAATTGCAGGCGATCGGGTCGTCATATGTTGTTTGCCGCGATCAATTAAGAAGGTTGAAAAAATGTTTGTCTAGTCTCGATGCCAAAACTCAATTATAAAATCATCTTTCACCTCATGGGACTGCTTTTGCTGTTCAATGGAGGGTTTATGTTGATTGCCGCTTTGGTCAGTTTTTTATACCATGACGGCGCGACTATACATATTGTTTTATCAGCCTTACTCACCTTATTTGCAGGGGTACTCCTCATGTTTACTACACGGGATCATCGCAAAGAACTCAATAAGCGAGAAGGGTATATCGTAGTTACTTTTGGTTGGCTGTTTATGTCGTTCAGTGGGATGCTTCCTTATGTTGTTTCGGGAGCTATACCCTCAATGACGAATGCTTTTTTTGAAACTATTAGTGGTTATACGACCACAGGTGCTTCCATCCTAACGGATATTGAGGCATTACCCAAAGGTATTTTGTTTTGGAGGAGTACTACGCATTGGATAGGAGGCATGGGGATTATTGTCTTAGCAATCGCCATCTTACCCTTGTTGGGTATTGGGGGTATGCAACTATTTGCTGCAGAAGCTCCAGGTCCTAGTGCAGACAAGTTGCACCCTAGAATTACAGATACGGCCAAGCGTTTGTGGCTTATTTATTTTGGTTTTACGGCCATGGAAACCATTGCGTTGAAAATCGCTGGAATGTCATTTTTTGATGCGATTAATCATGCAATGAGTACCCTATCTACAGGTGGTTTTTCTACCAAAAATGCGAGTATCGCTCATTGGAATGATACCCCTTCGATACAGTATGTTATTATCTTTTTTATGATGTTGGCGGGGATGAATTTTGTGCTCAGTTACTTTGCTTTTAAGGGGAAAGTACAGAAAATTATAAAGGATGAAGAGTTCAGACTTTATATGGTCTTTATCATTGGATTTACCATTATAACAGCCTTAGTCGTGTATTTCAAGGCAGACGTGTCTGCATCCAGTATAGAGCATCCTATGGTTCTTGGAGCGGGTGAGAGTGCCTTGCGTCATGGTTGGTTTCAAGTAGTTGCAGTCATTACTACAACTGGCTTTGTGACCGCTGATTTTACGTCATGGACTCCTTTTTTGTCGGTAATTTTCTTTGGGCTTATGTTTTTAGGAGGTTCGGCGGGCTCAACAGCTGGTGGAATCAAAGTGGTACGTCATTTACTTACCATTCGGAATGCTTTCTTAGAGTTTAAACGTACGCTGCACCCGAGGGCCATTTTGCCTGTGCGTTACAATACACGATCTGTAGATCGAACCATTATTTTTAATATTCTAGCCTTCTTTATCCTGTATATGCTGTCTTGGATCGTGGGTGCTTCAGTCTTAGCAGCCTTTGGTTTAGACTTTCAAACGGCTTTAGGAGGGGCGGCCTCTTCTTTAGGTAATGTAGGACCCGCCTTTGGAGATTTGAGCCCAGTTGATAATTATAGCAATCTTCCTGTAGGTGCCAAATGGTGGCTGGGCTTTCTAATGCTCATTGGTCGTTTGGAGCTGTTTACTGTTCTTATTTTGTTAACCCCATTCTTTTGGCGTAATCGATAGTTATGGAGGTAAAAACCTACGATCTTCTTATTGTCGGCGGCGGCCCTATTGGCTTAAGTTGTGGAATTGCAGCGCAAAAAGCCAAGCTTGATTA
This sequence comes from Dokdonia sp., assembly GCA_047630395.1. Lineage (GTDB taxonomy): Bacteria > Bacteroidota > Bacteroidia > Flavobacteriales > Flavobacteriaceae > Dokdonia. The sequence continues at coordinate 48,798 of JBLHXM010000008.1, read as the reverse complement.
TTGCATCTTAGAAAAGGGAGTTTTGGTAAATTCACTCTATAATTTTCCCGAGCAAATGACTTTCTTTTCAACCTCTAAGTTATTGGAGATAGGAGAGGTGCCTTTTATTTCACATACGGACAAACCTACGCGCAATGAAGCGTTGGAATATTATCGGCGCGTTCAGGATAGTTGGCAATTGAATATTCAATTGTACACAGAGGTTCTTGGTATGACTGCGGTTACAGAGGGATATAAAGTCGAGACGAGTAAAGGTCCCGCTTTCGCGAAAGCGGTCATCGTTTGCACAGGCTTCTACGACACCCCACGAACACTCAATATCCCAGGAGAACAGCTGCCAAAGGTGAAGCATTTTTATGATAATCCGCATCCCTATGTAGGTCAAAAAGTATTAGTCATTGGAGCGGCCAACTCGGCCTGTGATGTGGCATTAGAAACCTATTACAAAGGAGCCGATGTGACGATGGCTATTCGGTCGCATGAGATCTATCCAAAAACGAAATACTGGATCAAGCCCAATATAGAAAACCGAATCAAAGAAGGAGCAATCAAAGCCTATTTTAATACTAAGGTTACAGAAATTAAAGAACAATCGGTCTGTCTAGATACACCAGAGGGTTCTCTAGAGATTCCCAATGATTTTGTGCTTGCGATGATAGGGTATAAGCCTAATTATAAGCTATTTGAAACCTTGGGGCTTCCCATCGATTCAGATGTCCACAAAACACCGCTCCACAACGAGCAAACACTAGAAACACCTTTGCCTCGTGTCTATGTCGCTGGAGTGATCAAAGCGGGACTTCAGACGAGTAAATTGTTTATTGAAAATACCCGGGAACATGGGACTATTATTATCAAAGATTTGGTAAGTAAGTTGTAGCTTTGCTTCATTCAAAAAGTGATCATTATGGCTATACAGCAAATTACAGATACGATCTTAATGATTCGTCCTGTCAACTTCCGAATGAATGAACAAACGGTCGTCAATAATTTTTTTCAAGAAGATCTGGATCTAAAGAATACAGAAATCAATACGAGGGCACAAGCCGAGTTTGATGTGTTTGTAGAGAAGCTGCGTGCCAAGGGAATTAATGTAGTGGTTGAAAGTGATTTGACGACCCATGATACACCAGATTCTATTTTCCCTAATAATTGGGTGAGTTTTCACGCAAGTGGTGATATAGCAATCTATCCTATGTTTGCCGAAAATCGCCGTGTAGAACGGCGAGAAGATATTTTCGACCGTTTAGAAGAAGCGGGATTTGGAATCCGTAATATCATCGATTATACGAGCGCAGAAGAAGAGGATGTCTTTTTGGAAGGAACGGGAAGTGTTTTAATGGATCGCGTTAATGAAATTGCCTATTGTGCTTTGTCTCCTAGAGCAGATGAAGAATTATTTATTGAATTCTGTGAAGATTTTGAGTATACTCCAGTCGTTTTCAATGCGAGTCAAACTGTAGATGGAGAACGTCTAGCGATTTATCACACCAATGTAATGATGTGTTTAGGAGAGACGTTTTGCGTGATTTGTTTTGATACGATCGACGATAAAAAAGAACGTAAAAATCTTGAAAAGAACCTGAGAGCTAGTGGCAAAGAAATCATTGCAATTACAGAAGCTCAGATGAAGCAGTTTGCGGGTAATATGCTCCAAGTAAAAGGTGCGGATGACAAACGATATTTAATTATGAGCGCTGCGGCGCATCAGAGTTTAACGCCTAAGCAAATAGCGACTGTTGAGAAGTCATCGGAAATATTGAGTAGTGATTTGAGCACTATTGAAGCCTGTGGGGGAGGAAGTGCGCGTTGTATGATGGCAGAAGTATTTCTACCAAAAAAATAAGTATTTTCGAGCATGCTTTCGCGAAAGACAAAATATGGACTAAAGGCACTGAGTTACATTGCCAAACGAAAAGACAAAGGGAATGTTTTGATTCAGCAGATCGCTGATGATGAGCAGATTTCTAAGAAATTTTTGGAAAGTATTTTATTGATTTTGCGTAAGGCTGGCTTCTTAGGAAGTAAAAAAGGAAAAGGGGGAGGCTATTATCTTATCAAGGATCCATCAGAGATAACGATGGCGGCAGTCATAAGGGTTCTTGAAGGACCAATAGCATTACTACCATGTGTTAGTCTTAACTTTTATGAAAAGTGTAACGATTGCCCTGATGAAGATGTCTGTAGCCTGCATACCTTGATGTTAGAGGTCAGAGATAGTACATTAGTTGTCTTGGAAAATAAGACATTATTAGACGTAATTTCAGCTAAATAATGGGGTAGTCTAGCATTTTAATAGAGAAATACGTATATTCGTTTATAGAGAATTTTTATTGTAAAAGCGTACTGGTGGAGTTTATAGAAGATCTGTCTTATAAGTGTGTTTGTAGTTTTCACACTTATACAACCTATACAAATTGTATTCAAGGTTGAATCGAAATGGTTTAATTTTTTTAGTAGGATTTAAAAAGCGACCGATAACAATCTTCTTTTAAGCACACCAGGTACGCTTTTTCATTTTTAAGCGATTCCACAATCTACCACCACCTATATCGAATAATAACACGCCTAAATAAAAGGTGTGCCATCTGTAGCACTCGCCACAGACGAGTGCTAATACAGTATAATTAGTAATTAGAGTTGGTACAGAATGTTATCTAATCTTCTCCTTCCTCATCCGAGAGGATTTCAGCATGCTTAGAGTAGGTTTTCCACTTGTCTATACAAGCGGCAATATCTTCAGGTATCGGTGCTTCAAAACGCATGAGTTCGTTTGTGGTAGGGTGTATAAAACCCAAGGTCTTAGCATGTAATGCTTGCCTAGGAAGGATCTTAAAGCAGTTGTCTACAAACTGTTTGTACTTCGTAAACGTAGTTCCTTTTAAAATGGCATTTCCGCCGTAGCGCTCATCATTGAACAGTGTATGTCCAATGTATTTCATGTGTACCCTTATTTGATGCGTACGTCCCGTTTCTAGCGTACACTTTACCAATGTGACATAGCCTAAACGTTCAATGACTTTATAATGGGTAACAGCATGCTTTCCTAAGTGAGCATCCTCTGCTCTATATACCGTGTTTTGTAATCGGTTTTTGGGATGTCTTCCAATATTTCCTTCAATGGTCCCTTCATCTTCCTTCATATTTCCCCAAACGATAGCAAGGTACTCGCGTTCTGTCGTCTTGTTAAAAAACTGTTTGGATAAATGTGTCATCGCATGCTCCGTTTTGGCAATCACCAAAAGTCCCGAAGTATCTTTGTCAATACGATGTACCAATCCCGGTCGGTCGCTACTGTTATTAGGAAGGTTTTCAAAATGATGAATCAAAGCGTTGATCAAAGTTCCGGAATAGTTGCCATGACCTGGATGAACCACCATTCCTGGAGGTTTATTTACGACTAAAACCGTGTCATCCTCATAGACCACATCAATCGGAATATCTTCTGGAATTAATAAGTTTTCATGCGGGGGGTGTTCAAAGAGCACACGTACCGTATCTCCTGGTTTTACTTTGTAATTTGATTTTACCACTTCATTATTCACTTGAATGCTCCCGTTTTTGGCAGCTTTCTGAATTTTATTGCGCGTGGCATTTTCGATAAAATTCATTAAGAATTTATCTACCCGTAAAGGTTCTTGTCCTTTTCCTGCAGTAATACTGTAATGTTCATACAGATCATCATCCTGCATATCTGGACCTTCGGGTATATTATTTTCCGCCATCAGTTTTTGTATCAGTGGATTCGTTGTAAGTATCTCTATAGTTTCCTTGTCCGTCTCCTAAGACCAGATCTACAGTCGAAGTCTTTTCCAAGCGGTCTCCAGATTTAATATTTTTTCCTTTGTATTTCAATTCGCGAACTTCATCTTTCCCCATATGATTGATATAGGTCACTTTTCCTACATTAAATCCTAAAGCTTCAAGTGTGGGCTCTACTTGGCGCCTTGTCTTACCTATCAGATTTTCAGGAATTGAAATTTTTTGATAACCAGAAGGATTTAATACCAAATAAATTTGCCGATTTTCCTTGACAAACTTGCCAGCTGCAGGATCCTGCTCAATTACAGAGTATCGCGGATAATCTGGGTTGTAATTAGCACTGTCAATAATAAAAAAACGCAAATCAGCGATGCTTAATTCTTGTTCTACTAATTCGAGTGTCATCCCTTTAATATCCGGGACAGCAATGCTTTGGTCGTGATTTGTTGTGCTGCCTAGCCATAGTTTCACCATAAAAATGAAGAGGACAAATGCAAGAAGGGCAAGCGCCAAATGTTTGACAAATGTCTTGCTCATTATAAAACGGACTATATTCATAGAGGACTGCGGTTAGTGTCGCAAAGATATAAAAATGAAACCCTTTTGGAGGGCGTAGATTTATCTGTTATTTTTGATAACGTAATAAACTCATTTTTCGTTTAATCAATCCAATTTAAATCAAGCCCATGTTGAAAAATATCGCTGTGTTAATGGGAGGCTACAGTAGTGAATTCGAGATCTCTTTACGAAGTGGAGCGACGGTGATGACTGCTCTTGATCCATCAAAATACACTGCTTATGCCGTTCATATTTTGAAAGATCGCTGGGTTTGCGTCATAGCCGATGTTGAATATCCAATAGATAAAGGCGATTTCAGCTGTAAACTAGCGTCTGGAATCTTGACTTTTGATGCGTGTTATAACACGATTCACGGATCTCCTGGAGAAGATGGATTATTACAAGCGTATTTGGAGAATATTGGTATTCCGCAGTCTAGTTGTGCATTTTACCAAAGTGCCTTGACATTTAACAAGCGAGACACACTGAGTGTCTTGAAGCCCTACCATATTCCTATGGCGAAATCTGTATATGTAGATAGGGGGGATGTGGATGTATTCGCTTTCGCGAAAGCGCAAGTCGAAGCAAATTCGATAGGCTATCCGTGTTTCGTCAAACCCAATCGAGCCGGATCGAGTTTTGGGATCAGTAAGACCTATGCCGATAGTGAATTGGATGCCGCATTAATGAAGGCATTCGCTCAAGACAGTGAAGTTCTTATAGAATCGTTCCTAAGTGGTACTGAAGTCTCTGTAGGTGTATTTCAATGGGAAGGGGCTGCCAAAGCATTGCCCGTTTGTGAGATCGTACCTGATGGAGATTTCTTTGATTTAGAAGCAAAGTACTCTGGAAAATCCCAAGAAATTGTACCCGCACGCATATCGGATGCCGATACGCAGACGGTTCAAGAAATAACAATTCGTGTCTATGAAGTTTTGAAGTTGAAAGGGATCTGCAGGGTTGATTTTATTTTCCATGAAGGGAAACCACATTTTGTTGAAGTGAATACCAATCCCGGTTTGTCTGCAGAAAGTATTATCCCTAGAGAGTTTAAAAGTGCAGGAATTTCATTGACAGATGCGTTTGGATCTGTGTTGGAAGGCTTACTGTAAGCGGTTGAATTATTTACTCTAATTGATAATGAAATTTGTATGGTATACAAAAAACAAATTTGGCCTGCCCTTATTCTCTTGCTTCTAGCACTTTATTGATGTGTGGGGAATCATGAATCTAAAAGCAATGTTATACTCAATGAGTTTTCCGGAATTGTGGAACAGAAGAGAGATTCTTTGCTTCAAGAATATTTGATATTTAACAGTGAAAAATCTGAACCTGTTTTAATCAATGTAGCGATGGATACATCAGAAATGAATTATTCAAATGTTTTGAAAATTGTCAAAACTAATTGTATTTCCTGTCATTCCCCTTCTGGAAATGCACCTTTTTCTCTCTTATCATTTACTGACCTGATAAAGCGAAAAGGAGTCATTCAAGATGTTCTTTCTAGAAAAATAATGCCGCCATGAATGGCGGACAAAGGGTACAAAGACTTTTTTAATGCGCCAGTTATCACTGATGAAGAGCGAGCGCTAATTTATAATTGGTTAGAAATCGGTGCACCCATTGACAAAAATGAAGTTTTGAGTAACCCCGAGCATTTGTCTTTGAAAATGGATCAACCAGATCTTATCATTAAGCAATTTGAAAAACACATCATAACAACCAATGACGATTCTTATGAGTGCATTGTATATGACCCAAAATTGAAAGAAGATATTTATGTTTCAGGTATAGATTTTAAATCTGATAATCCAGAGGTAATACACCATTTAATACTGTATATGGACGTGGATAATGTTATTAAAGATGACAAGTCCTGGGATTGTAAAAATGACGATATCATCAATAAACTTGTTCCTATCCAATCTTGGAGCAAGGGCATGCGGCCCTTTGAATTGGCTTCTGGTCTCGGATATCGTGTGCCAAAAGAAGCCAAATTTTTGATTCAAGCACATTATGGGGATGAAAATAATAAAGGAAGAGAGGTGAATACAACATTAAAATTTCATTACACAGATTCATTAGTGGAAGAAGTCGACTTTGAAGTAATAAATTAGATATAAAATACCCTAAGGATTCAATAATGGTGGAAACTCTTAGTTATAAGGTTGAAGATTCTATTTCCATTCTTGGACTACTTCCGCACGCACATTTCTTGGCAAAGAAGGTAGAAATATTTGCTTTAAATGGGGATACAAATGAAATCATTAAATTACTAAAAATTCCAGATTGGGACTATCTTTGGTAAGGGCAATATATAAATACCTTGCCAGTTATTATTCCAAAAGGAAGTACGATTTATTGCAATGTTGTAATTGATAACACTGCGGATAATCCAACACAGCCAAATACCCCCGTTCGTGACGTTTTTTACAATACAAACTCTAATGATGAGATGCTTGTTCTAGTATTGATAACAAAGCCTTATAAAGAGGGAGACATTCAACTAAAAGTTGCTAAATTTTTAAAATAATGAAAGTATTTCACTCAATTTTTTTTGGTTTCTTTATGATCTTGTTTTGTGGGTGCAAAAATCACAATATATCGACGGATTCTCTAGAGCCTAATGTATCCCTAGCAGGTTATGAATGTTATTTTTTTTTATTGCTGATTGCCCCGCGTCAAGAAATAATATTCTAAAGATTTCTCAATTTGCAAAAAAGTATGAACCCTCACAATTGAAAGTAATTGGAGTGGTCTCAGATCCATTTATTGATATGGATTATTTGTATGAGACCATGCTAGAATTGGGACTGAAAATTAATATTAAAATAGATTCGACGCTAGCAATTGCCCAAAAACATGGTGCAACAGTCACTCCCGAAGTTTTCTTATATGACAATGACGAGTTATTGTACAGTGGATTGCTAGATAATTATTATACAACATTGGGGAAACATAGAAAGATCGTCACTTCAAATTATCTTGAGTTGGCTATTCAATCTTCTACTCAAAATAGAGATTATGAAAAAAAGACCAATGCCATTGGTTGCAAAATCAACTTTAATGCTTTAACCTCAGACAAATAAAAGGAATCGAAGGTATTCGTGGTCTAAATCATTTGTATTGTCTCAAATGAATCCGCATGGGTGTCCTTGAAATAAAGTCCTAAAGTCTCAAACTGCTTATGAGAGTATTGAGCTTTCATCATTAATTTCCCTACATTTACTAGTATGAAAAGAGCGGTATTTCCTGGATCTTTTGATCCCATCACCTTAGGACATTACGATATCATTGAGCGCGGACTCACAGTGTTTGATGAGATTATTCTCGCTATTGGGGTTAATTCCGAAAAGAAGTATATGTTTTCGCTAGAAGAACGCAAACGCTTCTTGGAAGAAACCTTTGCCGATGAACCTAAAATTAAGGTGATGACCTACAAAGGACTCACCGTTGATTTCTGTCAAAAAGAAAATGCAGAGTTTATTCTTCGCGGACTTCGAAACCCGGGAGATTTTGAGTTTGAAAAGGCGATAGCTCACACTAATCGAAAACTGTCAGGAATTGAAACCGTATTCTTATTGACCTCTTCAGGCAAGAGTTATATTTCTTCGTCTATTGTGAGAGATGTTATTCGCCATGGTGGAGATTATACCGGCTTGGTGCCGGATGCTGTGCGCGTAAAGAAGGATTAACCTATAAAAAAATCGCCACTAGGGCGATTTTTTCGTAAAGTTATATAACAGCCTACTTTTTAGTCTGCTGCTCTTTGATTGTCAACGAGCGAATGTTGAAATCATTTGTGAGTTGATTCGTGTTTCCAGTAGGGTTTGTAGGATGCGTTTGTGTAACCTTTCTTTCAAATTTACGTTCCATTTCTTTTTTTTATAGTTCATACTTAATCTAAGGAATTCAACTGTTAAGTCTTCTTAAAAAAGTGTTAGGATTGCGTTAAACACCCCTAAATTATGGGGTCGAGAATACGTTGAAGTCTGGTGTATTTTGAACCCTAAGGGGGCATTCATTTTGGCTTATCGAATTTCATCTACAAATCCAGCAACGCTTTCCGGACCGTGGGCAGTGAGATGTTTGACAAATGCACTGCCTATGATGGCGCCTTTTGCAAACGCAGTAGCCGCTTCAAAGGTTGCTGAGTTGCTAATTCCAAAACCAACAATCTGTTCATTCTTTAAGTGCATATCATGGATGCGTTTGAAATAATCAGTCGTAGTATTTTCAAAACCGATTTGAGCACCTGTTGTACTTGCACTGCTCACCATATAAATAAACCCATCACTGGCAGCATCGATTTGTTGAATGCGGGCGTCAGAAGTTTGTGGGGTGATCAGGAAGACATTGATCAATCCGTACTTTTTAAAAATGGTTTTGTATTCGGCTTCGTATTCGGCTAAGGGAAGATCTGGCATGATGATACCGTCAATGCCAATTTCGGCGCAGGCAGCACAGAATTTCTCTACCCCGTATTGTAACATCGGATTAAAGTATCCCATGACAATCAAAGGGATCTGAATGGTCTTTCGAATGTCTTTCAATTGGTCAAACAAGACTTGTGTCGTCATTCCACCTCGAAGGGCTGCTGTGCTACTCTCTTGAATGGTTGGCCCGTCTGCCAATGGATCTGAAAATGGCAGGCCAATTTCCACAAGATCCACACCGCTTTCTTGTAATTGGGTGAGTACGGATACGGTATCGTTTAATGCGGGATACCCTGCAGTGAAGTAGATACTCAGTAGCTTTTTATTTTCTTGGAGTTTTTGATTGATTCTGTTCATAAATATTTTTTCTGTTATTTCCGCGAAGGCGGAAATCTTGCTTAAAGTTTAAAATATTCGATATAAGTATTTAAATCTTTATCACCGCGGCCACTGAGGTTTACGACCACGACATCATTAGGGTTGAAGCGTCGGGTTTCAAAAATGGCTAGGGCATGACTGGTTTCAATAGCAGGAATAATGCCTTCCAATTTGCTCAGTTCCAGTCCTGCTTGCATGGCATCGTCATCCGTTACGGAAATAAACTCTCCACGTCCTGAACGGTATAGGTTTGCGTGCATGGGGCCAACGCCAGGATAGTCTAATCCTGCCGAAATAGAGTAGGGCTCCGTAATTTGGCCATCGTCGGTTTGCATCAATAAGGTTTTACTTCCATGAATAATACCCTCACGTCCCAAAGCCGAGGTGGCTGCACTTTCTCCAGAATCAATTCCTTTTCCGGCAGCTTCTACAGCAATAATACCAACCTCAGGTTGATCGAGGTAATGGTAATATAAGCCCGCTGCATTGGATCCTCCGCCTACGCAGGCCACTACATAATCGGGATTTTCACGACCTTCAACTTCCTTTAATTGCTTTTTCGTTTCTTCAGAAATCACCGATTGAAAACGTGCGACCATATCTGGATACGGATGCGGGCCTACAACAGAACCAATAATATAATGAGTGTCTACAGGGTTATTGATCCAATCTCGAATGGCCTCATTGGTGGCGTCTTTTAATGTACGACTACCAGACAGGGCGGGACGAACGGTCGCTCCGAGCATTTTCATACGGGCAACATTGGGTGCTTGTCGCTCAATATCAATAGCGCCCATATACACGATACATTCCAATCCCATCAAGGCGCAAACAGTCGCGGTAGCAACTCCATGCTGACCAGCACCTGTTTCGGCGATGATACGAGTTTTTCCAAGGCGTTTCGCCATAAGAATCTGTCCGATGGTATTGTTTATTTTATGCGCTCCAGTATGACATAAATCTTCTCGTTTGAGATAAATCTTGGTTCCGTATTTTTTGCTTAGACGTTCTGCATAATACAAAGGCGTAGGTCGACCCACATAGTCTTTCAAGAGTGCATTGAATTCCTTCTGAAAAGAAGGTTCTTGCATCACCTGAATATATTGTGATCGTAATTCTTCTACGTTGGGGTAGAGCATTTCTGGAATGAATGCTCCTCCAAAATCCCCGTAATACCCACGGTCATCTGCTTGGAAACTTGTTGTACTTGATTCTAGTATCATAGCTTTAATACTTTTTTAAATTCTTTGAGTTCTTTTATACTTTTCAACCCTGGTTCTACCTCAAACTTACTATTCACATCGAGTGCGAGTATGGGGAGATCGGTGGTTAGGATTTCTTTTACCTTTTCTATTTCTTCAAGTCCAATACCACCACTTAATACAAAAGGTGTTTGGGAGGTGTATTCTTTTAATACATTCCAATCAAAGGTGTATCCGTTCCCACCTTTTTGTGTGCCTTTGGTGTCAAATAAAAAGGCATCGATAAGCCCTTCATAGGCGTTCAATCGTTTAAAGTCAAATTGATCCTTGATCGCAAATACCTTCCAAATTTGTACAGAACAGTTTGAGCGTAATTCTTGGATGTATGCAGGCGATTCTGAGCCATGCAATTGAATGACGTCTAATTGATGTTGCGCTATTTTTGCTTTCGCGAAAGCGATCTCGGTATCCACAAAAACGCCTACTTTTTGAATGCTGTCTTGGATATCTGGAATAACTCCTTGAAAATCTCGCGGACTCTTATCATAAAAGATGAATCCAAGATAGTCTGGCTGCAGGGCAGCGACTTCTTGTGTATTATATTTCATTCCGCAGATTTTTAATTTCATTTTCATTCTCGCGAAGTCAGGAATCTCATCCCAATTTCGGCTTTTATTATAATCGTTTTATAAAGGCTTTAGCGCTCGCTCCTGGGTCATCGGTTTTCATGAAGTTTTCTCCAATCAAGAATCCTTGAAAACCATGAGGTTTAAGTTCTTTGATGGCCTCAATCGAACTGATACCACTTTCGGAAACTTTGACAAATTCATCTGGGATTTGTTTGATGAGTTCCTTACTCGTTGCTAAACTCACTTCAAAGGTTTTCAGATTTCGGTTGTTGATTCCCAGCATATCTACAGCGGGTGTAATCGACTTGTGTAACTCTTCTTCATTGTGAGATTCACAAAGAACGTCGAGCCCCAAGCTTTTAGCAAAACGAGCATATTGCTCTATTTGCTTTCGCGAAAGCGTTGCCGCTATTAATAAAATCGCATCAGCACCATAGGCCTTTGCTTCTAGTATTTGATATTCGTCTACGATGAATTCTTTACGTAAAATGGGAAACTTCGCTGAAGCTCTTGCTAATAATAGATCATCAAGAGAGCCTCCAAAATATTTTCCATCTGTCAAAATAGACATGCCGTTCACGCCAGCGGCTTCATAGCCTTTGGCAACATCTTCCACGTTTGCATCTTGATTGATCACAGATTTGCTAGGAGATCTTCTTTTGTACTCGGCAATGATACCCGTGGATGCTTGCCGTAACGCAGTGGCTAGGGAAACGGTCTCGCGTCCAAAAAGGATGGATGCTTCCAACTGTGATGCAGGAATCAGGCCTTTCTTAAGGGTGACTTCACGATGCTTATCGGCAATGATTTTATCTAGTATGGTCATGTGTCTTTCCTGAGTGGTCAGTAATCTTTTTTAATTTCCAAGCCTTCTTCCGAATGCTCTTTTTAGCTTTCTTAGTTTCTTCTTACTTACTTCGATTACAATCAAACCAAATTTTCCTACGGAACCATATAAGGCCATTATTTTGTCGCTTGGTTTGTGTATATATATGCTTTTAACTTCTCTGAGTTCGATAGTATCAAATATTCCCCAATGGGTTATATAATGTTGATTTATTATTATTAGTGGCTTTGTCGTAGGAATTATACTCGAAAAACTTCTAATAATGACTTTATGGTTTGTTGAACTGTTTGCTGTAATAGTGTTTTTAGAGGTTGTAGTATCTAATACTTCAGGCTTAAAATCTAGATATGTATACCCTTGGTTTTTAATGAAATCCGACAAAAGTATCTTACCGTCAAGCTTTTTTAATTCCATATTAAAATCTTGCGCTATGCCATTGAGGCTGCACAAAAAGAGACCAATAAAAAGGAAGTGTACTCTTGCCATGATGTGATTTTTATTTTGAGAGTGCTTGCAACTTGGTTAATTTCTCTAATGCTTTTCCGCCCAGTAAACTTTCTTTGGCCTGTGTAAAACCTTCTAAAGGAGTAAGTCCTTTTACGGTAGCGATCGCCATACCTGCGTTGGCACAGACCACATTGTTTTGAGGGTCTGATCCTTTTCCTGAAATGACATCCATGAAAATTTTGGCGGAAGCCGCAATGGAATCGCCTCCATAGATATCAGCCTGTGTATGTGCTTGTACGCCAAAATCTGACGGAGTGAGCATGCTTTCGGTATGATTGGTAATCGTTTTGGTCGGACCTGTTAATGAAATTTCATCATAGCCATCCAGCGCGTGAAGGATGGTAAAATTCTTATCTCCTTTTTGATACAGATACCCATACATACGCGCCAATTCTAAATTAAAGACACCGACAAGTTGGTTCTTTGGAAAGGCGGGGTTTACCATGGGTCCTAGCATATTGAAAAAGGTTTTGACACCCAATGCTCTACGAATAGGAGCCACGTGTTTCATTGCTGGGTGAAAAAGCGGTGCATGTAATACGCACATACCTACGGTATCCATAGATCTTTTAAGGAAGTCAACATCATTGCTGAATGTAATCCCCAAGTATTCCATGACATTGGAACTTCCGCTCACAGAAGAAACTCCGTAGTTACCATGTTTGGTGACGGCTACATCTGCTCCTGCGGTTACAAAGCTAGAAAGGGTTGATATATTGAAGGTGTCTTTTCCGTCTCCTCCAGTTCCGCAAAGGTCAATGGCGTTGTATTCGGAAACATCTACCTTGAGGCAAAGGTCCAAAAGCGCATCTCTAAAACCTTCCAATTCTTCGATGGTAATACTACGCATCATATAGACGGTAAGGAAGGAAGCAATCTGACTCGGATTGTATTTACCTTCGGAAATATTGACAAGGATCTCTCTGGACTCAGCTTTGTTGAGTACATCGTGATTGATCAGTCTGTTTAAAATTGTCTTCATTCTGTGTCTTGGTTTACCTTGATCACCTCTTTTTCTTTTTGATCTTTGGCTAGATTACTTCGGGCTTGCTCATAAATTTCTGGATCTCCTGGGATACCTGCATCAATTTGTTTGTAAGCGACATAGTTGTACACGCCTGTATTTCCAAACGTTACAATCCATCCCTTCGCCATCGCCGATTTTTTAATTCGAGTGCCTTTAGGTACCGCAAGTGCATCCATACGTTTATTTGCCGCTTCGGTCAGTACATCCTTTCCTTTGGCATCCTTAAATAACATATAGGAGCCATTTTTGTAAAGTACCCAGTTTTTCTGCAGGGGATGAATGCCTAATTGCACGCTGAAAATTAGTGGTGCATCATCTGGAAGCTCAACGACTTCGACAATTACTTCTTCCTCTTTAGGAGTTGTTGTCTCTGTCACCACATCTGGAATAGTTACTTTTGGTTTTGTTTGCTTGCTCCCACAACTAACCAATAGGAAAAGAGCGGCACAAGCGATGATATGTGTTGATTTCATAAGTTTAGGCATGTATCCAGTTTTCAATCATTTTTTTTCCTTCTGGGGTCAGTACAGATTCTGGGTGAAACTGCACACCGCGCACATCATATTCTCTATGACGTAGTGCCATTACTTGACCGTTTTCATCCATAGCCGTTACTTCGAGCATTGGGGGGAAATTTTGAGTATCGACTACCCAACTGTGATAACGTCCCACTGCTATTTTAGGAGCGAGTCCTTGAAATAATACGGTATCCTCTTTGAGAATATTTATCTCGGTAGCAACACCATGGAAGACACGGTCTAAATTGAGTAAAGTTCCTCCAAACACTTCCCCAATAGCCTGCTGTCCTAGGCAGACCCCTAAAATACTCTTTGTAGAAGCATAGGTTTCAATAACCTTAGTGAGTAGTCCTGCTTCTTCTGGAATGCCGGGTCCAGGGGATAGAAGGATCTTGTCGTAGGCTTCGCATTCTTCTAAGTGAAACTGATCATTGCGGCGCACAGTCACATGGCAGTCCAATGCTTCTAAATAATGAACGAGGTTGTATACAAAACTATCATAGTTGTCGATGACTAATATTTTCTTTCCCATATTATATTGTTTCAGCGAGGTCTAAAGCCTTGGTTAATGCACCTAGTTTATTATATACTTCCTGTAATTCTTTGGCAGGGTCACTACCGGATACCACTCCAGCACCCGCTTGATAGTGTAAGGCATGGTTTTTACTCAAAAAGGACCTGATGATGATCGCATGGTTGAAATTTCCGCTAAAATCCATAAAACCAATCGCTCCACCATAAAACGTACGATTTGTGTTTTCGTATGTTTCTAACAGCTGCATGGCTCGGTGTTTTGGTGCGCCACTCAGTGTGCCAGCAGGAAAGGTGTCTGCGACTACTTGCAAGGTGGTACTGCTTTCATGCATGGTCCCCGTTACTTTACTGACGAGGTGAATCACGTGAGAAAAAAACTGCACTTCTCGATAGGTTTCCACCTTTACATGATGTCCGTTTCTAGACAGATCATTCCGTGCTAAATCCACGAGCATTACATGTTCGCTGTTCTCTTTTTCATCAAGAGCGAGCTCTTTGGCTAGGATTGCGTCTTGTTCATCATTTCCTGTTCGCTTAAACGTACCTGCTATGGGATGAATTTCTGCGATGCCATCACTCACAATGAGCTGTGCTTCTGGAGAGGAGCCGAATATTTTGAAATCACCGTAGTCGAAGTAAAATAAATAAGGCGACGGATTTACAGAGCGCAAGGCCCGATACACATTGAATTCATCACCAGAAAAAGATTGTGAAAATCGTTTGCTAGGTACGATCTGGAATACATCTCCTCGCTGACAATGTTTCTTGCAAGTTTCTACAAGCTGTTTGTAATCAGTGTCGGAGATATTACTCTCTGGATTTCCTTCCCGCTGAAAATTGTATTCGGCAAAGTTTTTGGACTTTAGGAGTTGTTCTATTTGATTGATGTTATTCTCCCCTGTGGTATTGTGACAGAAGATATAAGCATCATTATTAAAATGGTTGATCGCGATGATATTCTGATATACAGCATAATAGATGTCTGGTATTTCGAGATCTCCTTCTTTTTTAGCAATATCAATGTCTTCAAAATACTGGACGGCATCATAGGATAAATATCCAAAGAGGCCATTATTAATGAATTTTAAATCAGAAGGTTGGGAGGAGAATGCTTTCGCGAAAGCGTCCAAAACACCTACTACATCTGTATCGGAGTTCATTACAACCTCCGTTGATTTGCCATCAGGAAATTCCTGGGTAATCAAGCCATTGGTAACTTTGATAGACGCAATAGGATTACAGCAGATATAACTAAAACTGTTATCGTTTGCATGGTAATCACTACTTTCTAAGAGCAAACTATTAGGAAATCGATCCCGCAATCGAAGATAGACCGATACCGGAGTGATGGTATCTGCCAGTAGTTTTTTAGAATGGGTAATTAATGGGTATTTCATTTCTTATGATCCTTAGCTACAGTTTCAAAAAACTGCTAAAACAAAAAAAGCCTGTCGTAAGACAGGCTTTATATATGATAATTACATACGGAGCTTCTTACGACGTTTTACGTTGTATTGACCACCACCAAGTATGTACTGTGTTAATTTTCATTGTTGTGACAAATATACGGATGTATTTGAACTCAGAAAAATAGAATATAAAAAAAATGTTACAAATTAGATCGCTAAGCTAATGGTCAATTCAAAATTATCCTTGATAGCTTTGTCTTTTAATCCGTCAAAAATACTACCCGACTTATAGATGATTCCAAATTTTGTACGATCGATCTCCATGGTCGTTGTAAACGTATTTCCGTTCTGGGCCAACGTGATCTGATGGGGAATGGATTTTCCTTTGATGGTTAGATTTCCATCGACTAAATAGGAGGTAGCTCCCTTTGTTACCTTGGTAATTTCAAAAGTAGCCGTTGGGTGGTTTTCTGCTCCAAAAAAGTCATCAGAGTTTAAATGCCCTTCCAATTTTTCTTTTCCTTTTCCAGCCTTAAGATCCGTAACAGTAATGGTCGTCATATCAATAACAAAGCTTCCGCCTATTAATTCCTCACCTTCCATGACAAGCGTTCCTTCTTTAAGCGCAATCGTTCCGTTGTGTTGACCACCGAATTTTTTTCCGAGCCAAGTAATCGAACTCTCTTTAACTTTTACTTCTTTTTTTATTGGGTTTGTGTTTGCTGTTGCTCCAAAAATGAGGGTTAAGGCAAAAAATGTAGTAAGCAGGATCTTTTTCATAATGTGTGTTTTAATGTATAAATAATTAGTGTCTAAGTGTATTGAGCATGGTATTGAGCAGCTCGAGCTCTGCTGTGTTGAGTTGTTTGGTTATTGTTTCTTCTGCCTCATCTACCTCCGAATCCATGCTATTTAGCAGTGAAAGCCCGGAAGGTGTAATCGTAATTTCAATTTTTCGGCGGTTTGAAGGACATTGCTTTCTGTCAACGAGTTGTTTAATAATTAATTTATCTACAAGTCGCGTGGTATTGCTCATTTTGGTCACCATACGCTCATTCAATGTTGAAAGGTTAGCCGGTTTCCCCTGTTGACCTCTCAAAATACGGAGGACATTAAACTGTTGCAGGGAAATATCAAAAGGTTTAATGGCTTCTGTCAAAATTTCATTGGCCCAATTGGCTGTGTACAATAAGTTAACCGTTAGCTTTCGCGGAAGCGGTAAATTACTAGTCTGTATTCGTTCTTCAATTGTCATTACAATATTTGTATATACAAATATAATGTATATTCTGGGTGAATCGAGAAGTTAACAGAAATTTATCAATTTTGGGGATTAGATAGGAAACGTCGGAAAGTGGAAAGTGAGCTGCAGGATTATGGGTTAACGCTTGTTAATTTTTGAAAGAAACATGAAACTCGGAACGCGGTGCTAAAAGCTTATAGTCTGCTGCCTTGAAAATGGCGTTACCTTAACACCAATTTTTTAACAACTTCCCTTCCTAAACCTTCATTGAGCTGAAGGCGTAGTTGCTCTTTACCATAGCTTAATTCTTCTCTGAGTACAGACGAGTTTAGATTCACAAATAAGGTGTCTCTGTCAAATCGCATGGCAGTAGTATATGTTTTGAATGCTGGGTTTAAGGCATACCATGCATCTGTTACGTTTACAGAATCAATGCCTTTTTGAAGTTTGTTTTTTTGTACAAACTCACCCAGGGCTGCTGTAATTGAAATCGGATCTGTATTTCGTTTTGCCATTAATTGATAATCATCAAAGGTTTATACCTTCTATATGTATAGGTATTGCCATTATCGTTTTCGACTTTTAATTTCTCTTTGGTCACTTCCAGAACGGTTTCATTCCACGTATCAAAAGCGGTACTATATTTTAGGGTAAGCCTATCGCTATCTATTTGAACATCTATGTTTTCAGAAGCATTAGCGGTTTTGAAATTCCCCATGAGATCTGGCTGTACTTTTTTGCGAATTCCTTTCCCGTTTTCAATTTCGATAAAATCTACATTCTGGCTAATACTAAATTCTTTGGTTACCCCTTCACCCGTAGTTACAGAAGCAATTTCCCAATAACCATTAATTAGCACCAATTTTTCTTCGATGCTATTAGAGCAACTGAGTAAGAGAAAGAGTCCGAGGAGGAAGGTTATTTTTTTCAAGAGAAATGGATTTAAGTCATTTTCTAAGATATCGTATTAGTGGATCTCAGTAACGCATCTAAAGTCAAAGATACCGAATTACTCCGCTCCCAAATGAAAGAGTTCATAACTTTGTCGTGTTTCTTTTACGACATTTTCTGTACGTTCTGGGTGTGTATCACTGATGAAAATCTGTCCAAAGTGATCTTCATTCACCAGCTTTACGATGTGTCCGACACGCTGTGCATCGAGTTTGTCAAAAATATCGTCCAATAGGAGAATGGGGGCGACACCACTTTGCGTTTTGATAAAATCAAATTGCGCCAGTTTTAATGCGATGAGATATGATTTTTGCTGACCTTGAGAGCCAAATTTCTTTATGGGATGCCCGCTAATCTCAAACTGAAGGTCGTCCTTATGTACACCCACACTGGTATATTGAAGGGCGCGGTCTTTGGATAGTGCATTGGTGAGTAGGTGTTCCAAAGGCATATCGTTCAAGGTGCTTGAGTATGTTAAATCCACATTTTCAGCGCCTCCGCTTATGGCTGCATAGCGTTCTTGAAAAATAGGAGTGAAGCTTTCTAAGAAATCTCGACGTTTTTCAAAAATAGGGCCTCCATAAGACGTTAATTGCTCATTATAGATCGCTAAATTATCCGCGTCGAAGGTATTATTGAGGGCAAAATACTTCAATAAGGCGTTTCGCTGGCCTAAAATTTTACTATATGCCATTAAATTACTCAGGTAAGATTTGTCACTTTGAGAGATCACACCGTCCATAAATTTACGCCGCATATCACTTCCTTCGGTGATCAAGTCACGGTCGGCTGGAGAGATTATCACTAGGGGTAAAAATCCTATATGATCTGCAAATCGTTCATAGATTTTAGCATTGCGTTTAATGACTTTTTTTTGTCCTTTTTTTGCGCTCACGATCACTTTTTCTTCACGATCATTTTTGTCATAAAGCCCTTCTATCACAAAGAATTCGGCTTTATGATTGATGTTTTGACTCGTGATTGGGTTGAAATAACTCTTGCCAAAAGAAAGGTGATAAATGGCATCTAAAACATTTGTTTTTCCCACACCATTTGCGCCTACAAAACAGTTTATTTTGGGGTCAAAATCAAAGGCTTCAGCTGTGAAGTTTTTGTAATTAAGAAGGGACAGGGATTTTAAGATCATAGGTATTGTATGAGGTACGCTTTCGCGAAAGCGGGAACCCCCTGAAAATTTGGGACAAAATATCCAAAATTAAGGAATATTTTCCCTTTCATAATTCAATAAATATTATATTTTTGCGCCACTAACGACGAAACTACATGGCAACATATAATAAAAGAGGTTACAAGCCAAAAACAAAGAAGGAGAAAGAAGTCCAAGAAGAGATTGATGTAAAAGACTCTACTACGGCAGAAGTTTTTGAATCTCTCGATCAAGGAGCATCTCGAACAGAGGAATGGGTGGAGAAAAATCAGAGACCTATCTTATACGGGATCGTAGGTATTCTTGTGGTTGTTCTTGCTTTTCTTGCGTACACAAAATTTGTTTCAGAGCCGAATGAGGTAGAAGCAGCATCGGAATTGGCACAAGCACAAGAAAGTTTTAACACTGCTTTGGATTCTACCAATGAAACAGTGAAAGATTCTTTATACACGGTTGCATTGTCAGGATCGAACGGAAAGTACGGTCTTCTAGACATCGTAGATAACTACGGAAGTACGAAAGCTGGAAACCTAGCCAACTACTACGCGGGTATGTCTTATCTAGAAGTAAAGAAATATGCTGAGGCAATTAGTCACTTGCAAGATTTTAAATCGGATGATATGATTCTGGCGCCTTTGGCTCAAGGGGCTATCGGAGATGCATTCATGCAATTGGATCAAGCTTCTGAAGCACTTGGGTATTACGAAAAAGCGGCGGGGACGAATCCTAACGATTTTACAACACCACGTTTCTTATTTAAAGCAGGTGTTGCAGCAATCGAATTGGGTCAAAGCGCAACAGCCTTGAAGCACTTAAACGCTTTGAAGGACAACTACGCTGATTCTGAGTATGCTGCTCAAGCCGATCTATACATCGGTAAGGCACAAGGAGGAAACTAAAAGACGATGCGTTTAAGGGCCTTATAGGGTCTTTAACAAGAAGCATCATCAAATTACATATTATGGCAACAGCAGGAATCAATTTATCTGCTTACGACAAGACAACAATCCCAAGCGCGAAAAATTTTCGGTTTGGGATTGTTGTTTCTGAGTGGAATTCTGAAATTACAGAAGGGCTTTTTCAAGGCGCTTTTGATGCATTAAAGGATTGTGGAGCAATCAATGACAATATTGTACGCTGGAATGTTCCAGGGAGCTTTGAACTTATATACGGCTGTAAGCGTATGACCCAAAGTTATGATATGCTAGATGCCGTGATCGCTATTGGAAATGTGATACAAGGCGAAACGAAACATTTTGATTTCGTGTGCGAAGGTGTAACTCAAGGCATAAAAGACTTAAATGTTCAGGGCGATATTCCTGTTATCTTCTGCGTGCTTACCGATAATACCAAACAACAGTCCATAGACCGCAGTGGAGGTATTCATGGGAACAAGGGCACCGAAGCTGCTATCGCCGCCATCCAAATGGCACAACTACGGAAGGAATCTAAGTTCTAAGTTGGCGATACTCTTAGTTGTTCTTTGTGAATTTTCCGACTGTCATCTTCATCATGTCCAGTTTTAGTGGCGCGCTTTTTGCGATGAAACCCGTATATTTGAATGTATAGGAACGAACACTATGGGATCAGTAAAATTCACAATAATAAAAGGCATTAAGAAGAACAATCGTTTTAATTATACGCCACGTTATTTTAACGGAAAGGACGATGTAGAATCGGCCAAGTTTCCAACGAGAATAGATGCTTTTAGTGAAAGTTACAATCGTAATGATTACGGTTCTCACTGGAAAGATGCTAGAGAGTCACGTCGCAACAGAGCCAATGTTAGTTTTAATGCGACCATATGGATTATTATTGCTGTACTTGTTTTGATTTTCCTATTTATAATTGATTTCGATCTATCCATATTTTCATAAGCCCTAATGGCAGATATCATTAAGCTTTTGCCCGATCACGTGGCTAATCAAATTGCTGCAGGAGAAGTTGTGCAGCGACCAGCGTCTGTTGTCAAAGAATTGCTGGAAAATGCTATTGATGCAGGTGCACATACTATAAAGCTTATCGTTAAAGACGCAGGAAAGACCTTGATTCAGATTATTGATGATGGGAAAGGGATGAGTGATACAGATGCGCGTATGAGCTTTGAACGTCACGCTACATCCAAAATCACCACTGCCGATGATTTGTTTAACCTCAATACCAAAGGTTTCCGTGGAGAAGCCTTAGCGTCCATCGCTGCTGTGGCTCATGTGGACCTTAAGACAAAACAAGAAGGCGCCGAAGTAGGCAGTCATCTCGAAATAGAAGGCAGTAAAATCATCATACAAGAAGTGTGTGTGACGCCTAAAGGAACTTCTATAGCGGTTAAGAATTTATTTTTTAATATTCCAGCACGCCGTAATTTCCTAAAATCAAATAACGTAGAACTTAGACATATCATCGATGAGTTTCAGCGTGTGGCTTTGGCGCATCCTGAAATCGGTATGTCTATGTATCATAATGATGGAGAACTCTTCCATCTTACTTCAGGAATTCTGAAACAACGGATCGTTGGAATCTTCGGAGGAAAAACAAATGAGAAGTTGGTGCCAGTGCAAGAGGAAACCGATATTCTAACTATTGAAGGATTTGTAATCAAGCCGGAGTTTTCGAAGAAAACTCGAGGGGAGCAATTCTTCTTTGTCAATGATCGATTTATTAAAAATGCATATCTCAATCATGCTGTAAGTGCGGCTTTTGATGGTTTGTTGCCCGATAGAGCGAGGGCCAGTTATTTTTTGTATCTCACCGTAGATCCTAAATCCATCGATATCAATATCCATCCTACAAAGACGGAAATCAAGTTTGATGATGAACATGCCTTGTATGCTATTTTACGAAGCACCATCAAGCATGGTTTGGGCCAATTTAATATTGCGCCGGTGCTAGATTTTAATCGGGATGCTAACTTGGATACCCCCTATAATTATAAAGATAAAGACGCGCATGTACCGAAAGTAGAGGTAGATCGCCATTTCAATCCTTTTGAAAATGTGCCGCCTCCTAAAAGAGGAGCTCAAATGCCCAAACATGACAAGCAAGATACTGCTGGTTGGGAAAGCATGTATGTCGGTTTAAGGTCTAAATCTTCGGATGAAGATGCGGGTTTTAGCAATGTTACCTTTGAAAGTGAGGCAACCACTGAAGATATTTTTGAGCAAAAAAGTACTGGTACTAGTGTAGGATTGTCTGATGCTGAGAACGGTGTCGTTACTTTTGCCAAAGTAGAAGCAACTACCTACCAATTACATAAGAAATACATTGTTACGACCATCAAAAGTGGTATGGTGATTATAGATCAGCACCGCGCACACCAACGCGTGTTGTATGAAGAACTACTACGTAATATTACTGTCAAAGAATCTGTAAGTCAGCAGTTGTTATTTCCTTTAGTGTTGTCATACAATACATCTGAATTAGCACTGTTATTACAATTGAAAGAAGGTTTGGAAAATACAGGCTTTGCTTTTGGGAGTATGAAAGGGGAGCATTTGGAAGTGACGGGTATACCGACGTCTATTAGTGAGGGCGAGGTGCCTATAGTAATGGAGCAGTTGTTAAGTGATTTAGAAAATGAAGTGCCGGATGTAGGTTTTAGTCAGACGGATACCTTGGCAAAAAGTATGGCGAAAAGTATGGCGGTGAAGGCAGGAGAATCATTGGATTCTCTTTCTCGTGAGCATTTGGTAAACCGATTGTTTGCCTGTAAAGAGCCTTCAGTATCGCCAAGTAACAGAACGACCTTTATAACCATGACGGGCGAGGAACTCGATAGAAAATTTAAGTAGATGGGGAAGATTACAGAAACAGTAAAGATATTATTGATCATTAATGTGATCTTTTATTTGGGGTCAATGTTTGTGATTGATTCTAATCAAGCGATGGAATGGTTTGCCCTTTGGTATTTTGAGCACCCTGGGTTTCAGTTTTGGCAGCCACTTACGCATATGTTTATGCACGATCTTTCAAGTCCATTTCATCTTATTTTTAATATGTATGCGTTGTGGATGTTTGGGAGTTCCATTGAACAAGTGCTTGGACAAAAACGATTTATATTCTTTTACTTTTCTGCAGGCTTAGGTGCTGCTTTGATTCATTCCTTAGTTAACTATTACAATTTTACGTTGGATATGCAGGCGTTTATGGATTTAGGCTTTACTTCTGGAGAAATTCAGGGATGGCTCAAGGATGCGGTAATTCCAGGATCTTATATAAACGGCCAAGGAATGAATGGCCTCGTAATCCCGGAAGCATTATCTCAAGATTTTTTTAACTCATATAATATTCCAGCGGTAGGTGCATCTGGAGCAATTTATGGAGTGTTAGTAGCGTTTGGAATGTTATTTCCAAATGCCTCTTTAGGTCTTATTTTTGTTCCAATACCCATAAAAGCGAAATACTTTATTCCTGGATTATTACTTATAGATTTATTTTCAGGAGTTACTGGCTTCTCTATTTTTGGAGCAAATATTGCCAACTGGGCGCACATTGGAGGTGCACTGTTTGGTTTCATAGTGATGTGGTATTGGAAAAAAAATGGCATGAATACATATAATTAGAATTAACTTATGGCAGCGAGTCCGCTTTTATATCAGTTTAAAATGGCCAATATCGCAATCAAATTGATTGTGATTAACGCGGCTATTTTTATACTTCTCAATCTCATTCCGAGCTTGTTTGGAGCTTCTTTTGGTTTCAGTAATTGGTTTGCATTGCCTGGGAGTTTTCCTGAGTATTTCTTGCAGCCTTGGTCTATATTGACCTATGCCTTTGTGCACTCTGGATTTTGGCATGTACTCTGGAATATGTACTTCTTATACATCTTTTCCAGATTCGTTTTGAATCTATTTTCTGGAAAACGCTTTCTTACCGTCTACCTTTTGGGTGCTATGGCTGGAGGACTCCTGTATATGATTTCATACTCGATCTTTCCTGAGCTGGTGGCCAAAGGGTCCAGTTCGATGATTGGTGCTTCTGCTGCAGTAAATGCGATTATTATTTTTATTGCAACCTATACGCCTAACACCCAACTCAAGGTGTTTATGTTTAATATTAAGCTCTGGCAGATTGCTGCCTTTTTTGTCTTGAGTGATCTTATGCGGGTTGCTACATCTCCTGATAATACCGGTGGGTTTATAGCACATTTAGGTGGAGCGGCTTTCGGATATATATACGCGCAGCAAATGGCAAAAGGCAATGATATTGGTGCCTGGTTTGAGCATTTGATGGATACCGTCGCCAGTTGGTTTTCGGGAACACCGAGACCTAGAAAGAGTCGTATGCGAACTGTTCATCGCACGTCAAAGGCGAAAACAAAAGCGAAGTCAAAACCTACAAAGGCTACAAAATCTGAGAAGCAACAACAAATAGATGTCATTCTAGATAAGATCAGCAAGAGTGGGTATGACAGTCTTTCTAAAGTTGAAAAAGATTTCCTTTTCAAAGCAGGTAAAGACGACTAGAAACAGATGCTATGAAAAAAATAGGAGCCTTTGGGAAGTTGCTGTTTTTTATCAATAGCATTGCAGCAGTCTTATTGCTTCTGGGGTATATTTTACCATATGTCCCACCACATATTTTTCCAAAGTTATCAGTGCTTTCCTTGTTGATTCCCGTGCTGCTAGGTGTGAATTTATTGTTTTTCGCCTATTGGTTATTACGCTTAAAGCGAAAGATGATACTCTCTGCTTTGGTACTTCTCCTCGGGTTTGGACACCTAACAGCTTTCTTTCATTTTGGCGGAAGCCAAACAGAGAACTTGGAGGAAGGATTCTCTATTATGACATATAATGTGCATAGTTTTACCCAAGACGGTGAAATCCCTCGATTACAAACAGAATCGAAGATGAAGGCATTTCTCAGACAAGAATCGCCAGCAGTTTTATGTCTCCAAGAATATCACCCTAGTGTGTCTTTTTCTGAAATGTACCCGTATCAGTATGCCAAAATGACCAATCGAAAAAAGACCTTTGGCCAGATTATTTATTCAAAATTCCCAATTTTTTCTAGTGGTTCGATTGATTTTCCGAAATCTGGGAACAATGCTATTTATGCAGACATTGTCATAAAAAAGGATACCCTGCGTATTTATAATATGCATTTTCAATCCTTTAATTTGAAACCTAGTTTTTCCGATTTACAAGAAGAAGATTCCAAGCGTTTGCTGGGACGGATGGGAGATGCTTTCCAAAAACAGGAAGAGCAACTCAATCTATTTTTAACGCATGAAAAGGCGTCAACATATACGGTGATTGTGGCTGGAGATTTCAATAATAGTGCAAGTTCCTATGTCTATCGGAAGACCAAAGGGGAGAAGGTGGACGCTTTCGCGAAAGCGGGCTCAGGTACTGGAAAAACATTCACTTTTGATTTTCTGCCCTTGCGCATCGATTTTATCCTCGCAGATCCGAGCTGGGAGGTCCTTCAGTTTAAAAATTATGATATTGAATTGTCAGATCACTTCCCGATTCTGGCTCGGCTGCGAAAGGCCGTTGTAATAAAGTAGCTTATAGGCTCGAAAGATCTATCTGCTCGAGATAGGTGAGCGCATTAGTCCCTTCATTGAAAAGTAGATCCAAGATACTTAGATTCTTTAAATACCCATGTTTGTCACCAAATAGTTGGCGATATTCTGGCAATGGATAGTCGGGTTCTTTTTTGCTAATGATAAGTAATCGTAGATCCTTCTGTTCGGTAGGTGTTCTAAAATACTCGCTTGATGTAGTTGTTGGAACTTCCAATTGTAGACACTCCATAATGATACGATGACAAGCCGCATGGAAATCGGCGAGCGTTTCCCAAGTTTGCGAATACAAGGGTTCAAATTCATCTTCATAATACTCAAAATAGGGAGAGGTTTGATAGGCTGTTTTTAGGGAACGCCAATGATTACGCTGCCACTTAAATTGATTTTCAATCCCCACTTCTTGCGTCAACTGATGCCCACTTTTAGGTTCTTCACGATGTAATATAGGAATCGTTAAGGTCAATGCTCCAGTGGAAGTTGCGATCTTAAAGCGATTGCGATAGGATTGTTTTTGATAATTATCATGTACTTCAAATACAATATGCGCTGCTTGTGCAATAGCTGCATATTGAATGATCGGGGCACAATAGGCCGACTGTATGAGGATAGTTTTCAAAATGATTACGCTTTCTTCTTTCGTTTCCCTTTAAAATAACCCCATCCAAAATAGAGTAGGATCAAGGCAAGGACTAGATAGCGGTAACTCACTAGAGGACCGTTACCACCTACAGTAGTGAACATACGATCCCAACGGATACGTTGGAAAAAACCTCCTTGCTTATGAGCGTCTAAACTAAGCCAAACCATAACGGGTTTGCCCATCACGTGTGTAAAAGGTACGTAACCCCAAGAACGAGCATCTTGAGAGTTATGACGGTTGTCACCCATCATCCAGTAATAATCTTGTTTGAAAGTGTACTCTGTGAGTGGACTACCATTCAAAGAAACTACGGTTCCTTGAGTAGAAATTTTATTTTCTATACCGAACTCGGAACCTTCATATACCTCTATAATACGCTCATACATAGGTATGGAGGCAGGTGTAATAGGAACTGTTGTTCCTTTTTTAGGTATGTAAATAGGACCATAATTATCTACTGACCATGCCTGACTTCCATTTATAGGAAAAGTACCTGATCTTCCACTATCGGCAGGGAAGCTTTGTTTTGAAATCTCGATGATAGTAGCGTTATTCTTTAATTTTTCATAAGATTCATCTGTTATATGCGCTACATGAACATGATATCCTGGTTTAGACTGTTGATCATAATAGGTGATATCAGAAATTTCGTATCGATCGTATACAAATGGCGTGGGTGTTATTTGCCCTCTATTTGGCGTAATATCATTTGTCACCAGTTTTTCTTTAGTAATCACAACATAACTAAACTGCAAACGAGCTCTATCAGGCAATACATTCTGAATTCCATTGATATACACATACCCATTCCTTACCTCTAGAGAATCTCCTGCAATCCCCACACAACGTTTTACATAGTTGGACTTTTTGTCTACGGGCTTATAGACCATCTTACTCGATGGATCGGTAATTACGGATAAGGTATCGACTGGCCAACTGAAAACGACAATGTCATTATTTTTTATTTTCTGAAATCCTGGCAAACGGAAATAGGGTAGTTCTGGCCAAGAAGAGTAAGATTTTTTGTTAAGTACGGGGATTTGATCATGCAACATAGGAGTTGCCACCGTAGTAATAGGGGTACGGGCTCCGTAATGGAACTTGCTCACAAATAGATAATCGCCAACCAATAAAGTCTTCTCTAGAGAGGAAGTTGGGATCGTAAATGGTTGCATAAAATACGTGTGGACAATCGTAGCTGCTACAATCGCAAAAAGAATAGAACTTACCCATTCTCCATTGGAGCTTTTAGGCATAGTGTTACGATCCTTGATGTAGGCTGCGTCCGTTGCATAATTAATATAGCATAAATACAAACCACAGGATAACACTACTAAAGCTGTATCCTTGTATTTATTAAAACCAAAACTCCGTGCTGTTTCTGTCCAAATTACTGGAAACATGATGAGGTTTACAATAGGCACAAATAATAAAATCGTCCACCACCACGGACGGTTAATGATTTTCATTAATATCACGGCATTATATACAGGAACCGCTGCTTCCCAAGCCTTTCTTCCTGCGCGTACATATAATTTCCATGTTCCCGCAAAGTGAATTACCTGTACTGCAAGGATGAAAAGTAACCATTGTGTAATCGTCATTGTATCGTGTCTTTATGCGGTGATTAGTGTGTTGTTTCCGGGACTTGTTACGGTGTTAAGATATATTTAGCACATCGCGCATCGAAAATACGCCTTTTTTCCCGACTAGCCATGTTGCGGCGAGTAGTGCTCCTTGGGCAAAACCTTCTCTAGAATGGGCTTCGTGGCTTATTGTAATGGTATCTATTGGGCTCTTGTATTGGATGCTGTGTGTGCCTGGAACCGTACCAATCCGTTTCGAAAGAATTGGAATACTAGGGTCTGTGGTTATTTTTTCAGTGGTTGGATCGTTCTCTTCAAGTGAGGTCCAAGAAGTATAGGCGCTTTTGGAGATGATATCTTCGGCTAGGGTGATTGCTGTTCCGCTAGGCGCATCGAGTTTCTGTGTGTGATGGATTTCTTCCATAGTGATCTTAAATCCTTCTATGGGCGCCATGATTTGTGCTACTTTTTTATTGATTTCAAAAAATAGATTGACCCCAATGCTAAAATTAGAGGCGTATAAAAATGAACCATTTTTGGAGGTACAGAGA
The DNA here is from genome assembly GCA_047630395.1 of Dokdonia sp. Lineage (GTDB taxonomy): Bacteria > Bacteroidota > Bacteroidia > Flavobacteriales > Flavobacteriaceae > Dokdonia. The sequence continues at coordinate 20,326 of JBLHXM010000008.1, read as the reverse complement.
TCGGTAATTTTGGAGTAGTCATTTAGCCAGCCTGTAGTCCCCGAAACAACAGGGATTCCTGCTTCCAGGCAGTTGCTAATATGAGTGGTTGCCATTTCTGGAACACTGAAATCGATAGCAACATCGATGCCTTCAAGCGTATAGGACCTGTCATGAGCTACTTTTAGAACAATTTGGTGTCCTTGTGCTATGGCAATCGTTTCGATTGCTTTTCCCATTTTTCCGTAGCCCAGGAGTGCAATATTCATCAGTCTAATTGATAGGTTAGTTTAAAGCCATAACTCATCGCCATGCCCAGATCATCTGGTTGAACATCTGGAGCAAAAGTGATGTCGTCTGTAACGTCGTATTGTGAAAGGTGAGCATCCACATTGGCTTCGATCATTTGCAAGAGATAAATCCCTGCAGAAATAAGAATTGATAATTCTTTACGACGTCTAAAGAAGTCTTGCGCATCGACCAATCCATCATCAGAGAACACTTCTGTCTCTTCTCCTGTGATAGGATCGACAAGTGTAAACTCATCGGGACGTCCTGCGAGTCGTTGTTTGAAAGCAGTTCTATAACGCTGGAATTCGTTATGATTGTCAATGGCGAAATAGACGCTCGTACCTAGGGCACCATATACAATGGGTACTTTCCAGTAATCTTGATTGAAAGCTTGTCCTAGTCCTGGCAGTACGGCGCTATAAAAGGCAGCTTTAGCAGGGCGTAAAGGCTCATATTCTTCTCCTTGAGGTTCTATTATTTCATCGGTCGTAATGGCGGGCGTTTGCGCACTGAGTTGATAAGCTGGCATTTTCGCGAAAGCGAAACCAACTAGAAAAACCCACAGGAATATGTAGGCTTTATTTGGCACTATTAATAAGTTTCTTGATACGATTAAAGTCTTCCTCAGATGAGAAAGGTATGGTGATTTTACCACGGCCATTTTTTGCAACTTTTACATCAACTTTTGCGCCAAAGTAGTTGGCAAAATCCTTCACTCCTTTTTTAATAAAGAGAGGAGCTTCTTGTGGTTCAGGAAGTGTAGTTTCTGAAGTGTTATGGTAGTTCTTGACCAAGGCCTCGGTCTGTCTCACAGAAAGTTTTTCTGCGATGATCTTTTCGTAAATATCCAATTGATCCCCAGCATCACCTATGTTTATCAAGGCGCGACCATGTCCCATGGAGAGAAAGCCATCGCGCATACCTGTTTGTACAATAGGATCTAATTTGAGCAAGCGTAAATAATTGGCAATGGTCGAACGGTTTTTACCCACACGTTCACTCATTTGTTCCTGTGTTAATTGAATTTCATCAATCAAACGTTGGTATGACATTGCAATTTCTATCGGATCTAGATCCTGTCGTTGGATATTTTCTACCAAAGCCATTTCTAAACTTTCCTGATCGTTTGCGATCCGGATATAGGCTGGAATGGTTTCGTTACCCAGTAACTTACTCGCTCTAAAGCGACGTTCTCCAGAAACAAGTTGGTAGGAATCAAATCCTAATTTACGAACAGTAATAGGTTGAATGACTCCTAACTCCCTAATGGAAGAGGCGAGTTCCCGTAATGTTTCTTCGTTGAAACTGGTACGTGGTTGGAAAGGGTTGACTTCAATATTGCTGAGTTCTAACTCAACAATATTACCCACGACCTTATCGGCATTTTTATCTTGTGCACTTTTAATGTCGTTATCTGGATCTTTCAATAAGGCTGAAAGTCCGCGACCGAGCGCTTGTTTTTTTGTTGCTTTAGCCATAGAACTAGCTGTTTTTTGAAATGAGCTCTTGGGCGAGACTCAGGTAATTAGAAGCCCCTTTACTTCCTGCGTCATAGCTAATGATGCTTTCTCCATAACTCGGTGCCTCACTCAAACGTACATTACGTTGAATAATGGTTTTGAAAACCATTTCACTAAAGTGTTTCTGCACTTCTTCGACCACCTGATTGGATAGCCGTAAACGAGAATCAAACATCGTAAGAAGTAGGCCTTCAATATCTAATTCACTGTTGTGTATTTTCTGGATACTCTTGATTGTATTCAATAATTTCCCAAGACCTTCTAAGGCAAAATACTCACATTGGATCGGAATGATTACGGAGTCTGCAGCTGTTAGTGCGTTTAAAGTCAAAAGGCCAAGAGACGGTGCGCAATCGATCAAGATATAATCATATTTTTCGCGCAAGTGTCCAATCGCTTTTTTCATCATATACTCCCTAGCTTCTTTATCCACCAATTCGATCTCAATAGCAACGAGGTCGATATGTGCAGGAATCAAATCTAAATTAGGTGAATTGGTCTTGACAATCGCTTCTTCGGCAGTATTGGTATGTTCGAGTAATTGATAGGTACCTATTTCTACACCCTCCACATTAATACCTAAACCAGAAGTTGCATTGGCTTGTGGGTCAGCATCTATGAGTAGTACTTTCTTCTCAAGGACACCTAGTGAAGCCGCAAGATTCACTGAAGTAGTCGTCTTGCCGACGCCTCCTTTTTGATTTGCAATAGCTATTATTTTACCCATATAGATTTGAGGACATTAGGAAGGTAAAAATACAATTAATAATGGGTAATCAAAATGCTTTCAAATGAAAAAGACCAACCGGGCGGTTGGTCTTTTTATATCTCTCGATTATCTCTTTCCTTAGAAGTAGTAATTCAATCCTAATGTGAATTGTTGGCTATTTACATTCAATAGAATGATACGGTCTTCTGTGGGGAAACGCAAGTCATTGTCGTATTCTGAAATATAACTCAGGATGATTCCCAAATGTTTTTGGTTTGCTAAGGGAATGCGAGCACCAATTTTAGGCACGACAATCGGATTACCTCCACGGATATTAAAATCCAAACCGTCATAACTACCTTTGAAACTATCACTCGTAATTCCGGCACTGATGCCAAAAAGTGGTTGGATTTTTCCTGTTTTATTGAAATGATATTCCATTCCAAAGAGGAGTCTAAAAGTGTTTGTTCTAAAATTTACAGGATCTACTGTACTAGAGAAATCTGTGTCTCCGGAAAAAGCTGCCTGACCTTCTAAGGAGAAGAAAAGATTTCCTTGAATACTTCCAAAGAAATTAGGAGAGGCAATAACCCCAACGGCGACCTGCCCAGAAATGACACTTTCTGAATCGTCATCTTCAAAAAAGGAAACATTGTTAAGTCCCAATCCCGTTCCTACATAAAAACTTGCTTGATCGGGTGTGTATGCGTTTGCTTGATCAATCTCTGTTGCGGTAGGGGCATAGTTTTCACTGTTACAGGCAAGGTATTGATTGAAGATACTCACCAATTTGGATTCAGAATTGATGATTTTGTTATTTAAGGTCTCTCTTATGCTATTACAGTCATTAAAGAGTACCGCTAGTTTTCCTGGAAGCCTACTTTTATCTGTAATGAGCGAAAAGCGCTGTGCGGTGCCATCTTCTTTCGAAATCAGGTATTCCTTTTGGCCAACTTGATAAAGCATCGCCTTCGAGCTATTTCCTGAAAGTTCTTTTGCGAAATAGGATTGCCCTTCAATATTTTGTTTGTTGAGAATATCATCTCCGATGGTTACAACATTTACCTTAGAAAAGCTAAAGATTTTCTGAGTGTAATCCTTTTTGAAATGGATGATTTGCTTTGCATAATCAATAGCCACTTTTCCTTTAATCTCCGAATTGTCCAAAGTAGTAATACTTCCAGACGTGAAATCTTGCGCTACAATCTGAGCACTTGCCAAGAGCAATAAAACTGCTAGTATATTTTTTTTCATAGTAGAATTTTTTAGACTAGTATCAAAAATGATGCCTGATTATTAGTTGGTTGCTGATATGTATTATTACAAGAGCTTATCCATTAAAAAGCCGCCCAAAGGCGGCTTTGAGTAAACCATTATAGGAAAAATAATTTATTCTTCTTCGGGCATTAAGATCGATAAGAAATATTGATTATCTAAGTATTTCTTAGCAACTGCCTGCACTTGGTCTGCAGTAATCGCCTTGATATTCTTCTCATAGTCTAAAATCGCATTCGGATTCCGACTTTCTTGATCTGATTTCAATAAGCTACTGATCCAGAAATTATTGGTTTTCACTTGTTCCTTACGAGCGACCAAATAGGTTTCTTTCACTTTGGCAAGGTCTTCAGCAGTAACGCCGTTCTTCTTTATTTTTTCAACTTCAGCCAAAGCAGCAGCTGTTAGTTTCTCAACGTTTTCAGGTCCGCAAGGAAAGGAGATGGTGAAGGTCACGCTCGAGAAAGAAATTTTACTCAAACGTCCGCTAGCTCCTACGCCGTAAACACCACCTTCTTCTTCGCGCAGTTTTTCAACCAATTTGATCGTTAATACTTCGCCTAAGGCATTGATTGCCAATTCTGTATTGCTATCATAAGGAATTTCTTCTTCCCAGGTGATGGTGACGCTACTTTTTGGATCTTTTCCTTTATTGACTACAAATTTTTGGAATGTATCAGTACGTCTAAATGCTGTAGGGATGAAACTTTCATTACTACCTTTTCCTGGGAGAGAAGCGATGTACGCTTTCGCGAAAGCGGATACCTGCGTTTCATCTACATTACCGACTAGGTAGAAGTGAAAATCTCCAGCATCTGCAAAGCGTTCTTGGTATTTTTTATACGCCAAATCATAGTTGGCCGCATCCATTTTATCTGGAGTAGGGAATCCTGTAAAACGGCTATTTCCTTTATTTCGTTCTGTTTGAACCGCATCTTGATAAAAGAAGTTCGGACTTGCCATTAGGTTTCCGAGGAAACTTTTTTGCTTAGAAATAAACGATTGATAGGCAGCCGTATCTTTATTCAAATCTGTAAAATACAAATGCACCATTTGGAACAAGGTTTCCAAATCTTTGGGAGCAGCAGTCCCTCTAAAATTTTCACTAAAACCTCCGATTGATGGAGTCACTTGAACAATCTTTCCGCTCATGAATTTCCCCATGTCAGTTAAGGTCATTCCGCCTATTCCAGCTTGGCTCAATCCTCCATTTGCAAAAGCTGTCGCTTTTAATTCGGCATCAGAATACAAACTAAGACCTCCGGGGCTAAACGCTTGAAAAAGAACTTCATCATTTTTAAAGTCGGTCTTCTTGATGGTTACTTTAGCGCCATTACTCAGCGTCATGGTGGTAGTTCCTAAAGCAGCATTTGTCGTTGTGGTAACAACGGTTCCCGCTGTTGGTAGTCTATCAATAAGTGTCGCTCGCACCGCTTTGTCTTCATACTCCTTGATATCCGACTGAGCAACATTTTGCAATAAGGCTAATACTTCACCTTCGGTTACTTGTGCTAGACCTTCTTTCTCTGGTCCAGTAAGTACAATCACTCTGTTATCATCATGGATAAAGGCGTTAATTAATTGGCCAACTTCATCAATGCCAACGCCCGTTAATAAACGCTTGGTCGTTTCAAACTCCCATTCAATGCCAGGAATTGGTTCTTTGCTTAAATAGTTGTTGACATATTCTCCAACGATGCGTCCACTTTCAATTTTGTCGCGATCATTGTATGCTTTCTCTAAACGGGCGATAATACTCTTCTTAGCACGTTCTAATTCTCCTGATTGGAAACCGTATCGTTTTACGCGTTCGTTTTCTGTGAGTATAGCTCTTAATCCATGTAATTGGCCTTCAGCACTAGTTTGTGCGATAGACTGGTAAGCATTTTTTGTTCTTGCAAAGGTACCCCCGTAATAGGAAAAACCAAATACAAAAGGAGGGTTGGCACTATTGCGTAGCTCGCCCAAACGATTATTGATCATTGTTGAGAAGAGGTTCCTTACAAGGCTTTCTCTATAATCTTCAATGGTAACAATCGGTTCTGAGTTCTTACGATCCTTATACATCACATTCACTCTACTAAACGCAGCTTCTTTATCTGAAGCAATGGCGATAAAGGTTTCCTTGTGATTAGGGAGTTGATAGCTTTCTCTCTTTGTTGGATTTTTTGCAGCAGGTATTTTTCCGAAATGATCTTTGATCTTCTGTTCCATGGTAGCAACATCCAAATCTCCAACAGCGACTACGGCCATTAAATCAGGACGATACCATTCTTTATAGTAAGAGCGTACGTCTTCGTAGGTGAAGTTTTCAAGATTTTCTTTGGTTCCTATAGGAAGGCGATCTGCATATTTTGAACCGTACATCATCTTCGGTAGGGTTTCGCGTTGCATCCGTTCGTCTGCCCCTAAGCGTAAGCGAAGTTCCTCAAGGACAACCCCTCGTTCTCCATCAATTGCTTCTTCAGAAAGGGTGGTGTTATGTGCCCAATCTTCTATGATTTGAAAACCCTTTTCTAGTTTTTCTGGATCATCACTTGGAATCGGAAGGATGTATACGGTTTCGTCAAAACTTGTATACGCATTTAAATCGGCGCCAAATTTTACACCAATGCTTTGCAAGTAATCTACCAAGTCATTTTTCTGGAAGTTTTTAGTTCCATTAAAATTCATGTGCTCCATAAAGTGTGCAAGCCCTAGTTGGCGGTCATTTTCCATAATGGAACCTGCGTTTACTGCAAGACGTAATTCTACTTTGTCTTCTGGTTTTCCATTATTTCGGATGTAGTAGGTTAAGCCATTGGAAAGTGTTCCCACTTTTACATTAGGATCTGTTGGTACTTCTTTGGTAGGGATAGGATTTGTTGTCTGTAGATCTCCTGTCGTTTGTGCAAAAGCAACATTGGACGATAAAAGGAGTCCTAAAAATAGTTTTGTGTAGTTTTTCATGAAAATATAGTAATGGTTAAATGATTTAGTTCTTAAGATACAATAGGTGTTTAGTATTGCAAAAATGTAACGTTTTTTTTAAGGAAAGATTATGAAGAATGTGAGAAGTCTTGCGTTTTGGGAGTTTAAAAATAAAAAAAAACAAGATGTTTAGGGGTAACAATGTAGAGAAATATACATCTAATGGTAAAGGTAGTATATACGTCTAAGCAGTCTCCACTATCTACATGAAACATAAAGTAAATATCCGGGTGGATATCCCTAAAAAGAAACATGTAAGCAGTATGAAGTCCTTTTAGAGGTCTTTTAGAATGTCGTTTACTGCTTGTTGGTACGCTTTAGGATTGTTTGCTTTCTTGATTTTCTTAAAGGTTTTTTGTGGGTTATCGAACGCTTGCGCGAAATATTCCCAAAATCCTTGCATCTTCATCTTTATGGGCGTTGGGCCAGACAAGGCAGCGTCGTATTGTGTATAGATGGTATCGTGAAACGCGCGGAAACGTTCAAAGCGATCTTCAGGATACTCTGTGGTATTATTTTTAATCATACTAGGAAGGAAAGGATCTGCTATCAAACCTCTGCCCATCATAAAATGATCAATACTGGGAAAACGTTCCTGCATGGCTTTGAAAGAAGCCACTGAAGTGATATCTCCATTATAGTAGAGTGTATGTCGCGTACTTTCAACACAAGCCTGAAAAGCATCTAAATCTACGCCTCCCTTGTAGAGTTGTTTGCCTATACGTGCATGGATGGCAATATTGCGCAGTGGGTATTTATCTAGGATAGGAAACACCTCTAGGATTTCTTCAGCATGTTCATATCCCATGCGCATTTTCATAGACACAACGACATCGGTCTCTGCATGTACACGATCTAGAATATGATCTATTTTAGCTGGATCACAAATGAGTCCTGAACCCATTCCGCGTTTAGTAACCATTGGATACGGACAGCCAAGATTCCAATTTAATTCTGTATAGCCTAATTCTTGAATGTATTTGACCACAAACAAAAACTCATCGGCGTCATTGGTCATCACCTGGGGGATCACCGGCATGTCGATATTGTTTTCTGGATCTAAATCCCTTTGATACGATCCTTTAATTTTTAACTTTCCATCCAACCGAATGTAAGGAGCATAAAAAGTATCAATGCCTCCAAAATATTTGTGAAACGCATTCCGGAAACGGAAGTCGGTGAAACCTTGCAATGGGGAAGATAGAAGTGTAACGCTCATGATTATTTATTCGGTTTCCCTGTCCATCAAAATCTCTAGCAAACCAATAGCAGCTTCACTAATTTTAGTTCCGGGTCCGAAAACAGCGGCAGCACCAGCGTCAAATAAGAATTGATAATCCTGTTGAGGGATGACGCCACCTACAATCACCATGATATCTTCACGATCCAAGGCTTTTAATTCGGCGATAACCTGTGGTACGAGGGTTTTATGACCAGCAGCCAAGGAAGAAACTCCTAGGATGTGCACATCATTTTCCATCGCTTGTTTAGCGGCTTCTTTGGGTGTTTGAAAAAGGGGACCAATGTCTACGTCAAAACCAATATCGGCATAACCAGTAGCCACTACTTTGGCACCACGGTCATGTCCGTCTTGCCCCATTTTGGCAATCATAATTCTTGGACGTCTACCGTCTTGTTCTGCAAATTGGTTTGCGAGTTGTTGGGCTTTCGCGAAAGCGGGGTCTTTTTTCATTTCTTTACTATAAACACCGCTAAATGATTTGATAGCTGCCTTGTGCCGGCCATATATTTCTTCCAGTGCATCTGAGATCTCTCCCAAAGTAGCACGCTCACGGGCCGCAATTACCGCCAAGGATAGGACATTTTCCTTTCCTGTTTTGGCAGCATCAGTCAATGCAAGTAAAGCTGCTTTTACCTTCTCAGCATTCCTGTTTTCCTTGGTAGTTTTAAGACGAGCGAGTTGGCCATCGCGAACTTTCGTATTGTCCACCTCGCGGATATTGAGGTGTTCTTCTTCGGTTGGGCGATACTTGTTGACGCCTACAATAATATCTCTTCCGCTATCGATACGCGCTTGCTTTCTGGCTGCGGCTTCTTCGATGCGAAGCTTAGGAATACCAGCTTCAATTGCTTTGGTCATTCCTCCTAATTCTTCTACTTCTTGGATTAATGCCCAAGCTTTGTGTGCGATCTCATCGGTCAATGATTCTACGTAATAACTGCCAGCCCAAGGGTCGACAGTCTTGGTGATATGGGTTTCTTCTTGGAGGAAGATTTGAGTGTTTCTGGCGATACGCGCAGAAAAATCTGTTGGTAAAGCGATGGCTTCATCCAAGGCATTTGTATGTAAGCTTTGGGTGCCACCAAAAGCAGCTGCTGCAGCTTCGATGCAGGTACGCGCTACGTTATTAAATGGATCTTGCTCTGTCAAACTCCATCCACTGGTTTGGCAGTGGGTTCGTAAAGCAAGTGATTTTGGATTTTTAGGTTCAAATTGGGCAACTATTTTAGCCCATAACATACGGGCTGCGCGCATTTTGGCAATTTCCATAAAGTGATTCATGCCAATCGCCCAAAAGAAGGAGAGGCGAGGAGCAAAGCTGTCTATGTCCATGCCTGCTGCCAATCCCGTTCGGATGTACTCCAAGCCGTCAGCCAACGTATATGCGAGTTCAATATCGCAGGTGGCTCCAGCTTCTTGCATATGATAGCCAGAAATAGAAATCGAATTGAATTTCGGCATTTCCTTAGCCGTGTATTGAAAAATATCTGATACAATTCGCATGGAAGGAGTGGGAGGATAGATATAGGTATTTCTAACCATGAACTCTTTTAAAATATCATTCTGAATCGTTCCAGATAATTGTTCGGGAGCAACGCCTTGTTCTTCAGCGGCCACAATATAAAAGGCCATGATGGGAAGCACCGCCCCGTTCATGGTCATAGATACAGACATTTTATCAAGTGGAATTTGATCAAATAATAGTTTCATGTCTTCTACCGAGTCGATAGCAACACCTGCTTTTCCAACATCTCCCATGACACGCTCATGATCACTATCGTATCCTCTGTGGGTAGCGAGATCAAATGCGACTGATAATCCTTTTTGACCAGCGGCCAAATTGCGTCTGTAAAAAGCATTACTTTCTTCAGCCGTTGAAAAACCGGCATACTGTCTAATGGTCCAAGGACGACGTACATACATAGTACTGTAGGGCCCTCGCAAATGCGGAGCCTTTCCAGCTACAAAATCTAAATGCTCAAGATGGTCTCTATCACTATCGGTATATACTTTTTTGATTACAATATTCTCAGCAGTATCGAACGAAGATTGCGCTCCATTTTTTACGAGAGGAATATCCTTTAGATGCTGCAGTTCGATATGATCAAGTGTGCGTCTCCCCATGGATGTTAGTTAGTTGCTGGTGTAAATTCTAGATTCGCAAGGTTTTGGTAAAATGCGTCTAATGCGATATACATCGCCATGTATCGTTTTTTTTCTGCATCTCGTCCCTTATTTCTCATGCGCGTGTCAAATAAAGTCGGGTTCATTCCTTTGGTCGATGTCAAGGCATTAATGGTGTTTTTAAGGCCGAATTCTTCAATGCCATTTATAATACATTGTACTGCAGGATGCTCATAGTTGAGGTTACTATGAATACCTCCTTTTACGATAATTTTTTCAGCGATGAGTATCTCTAAAATTTTCTTGGTATGCTCGCTCGGGAGTTTATTGTAGTCTGCTTTACCGCCCATTCCAGGCATGATAAACTTTGCATATGCATTGTAGATTCTTCGGCTTTCTGGATCGTAATTTCGAGCAATGTCATCTTCAAAACTATGTAGGGCTTCATTTAACAAAGCATTGTTCTGTCCTTCACATTGGATGGATTGTTCTTTGTCACTAAACTTGTAATCAATCGTTCGTTGTTTTGTTGTTTCTTGACAGCTCGCTAAAAAGATGAATGCAAGGGCACATACAATTGTTTTCATAGATATAATAAATTAGTAATTAAACTTCTTTGGTTAAACGGTCTTGTTCGCTTTTTTCTGCAAGTCTCCTTGGTATAATGGGAGCGATGATTGTTTTTCTTGGCTTTATTTTTACAAAAGGATAGAGTTCTATATCATCTTTCATCCGATCATTTGGATTTGGGTGTTTATTTGTTCCTAAAAGAGTGATTTCTTGAGCGTTAAATTGCGCTTGTTCTTTATCTGCGCTCTCTTTGGTTTTACGCTGGATGATTCCTGCTTTAAGTTGCTTTAAAAAACCGCCGCCTTTTTCAATTTCTTTTAAGAGATTAAGTCCTTTTGTCCCTAATTTGTGTGTAATTTCTTCAATGTAATACGTACCATCACTAGGGTTGCTCACGGCATCAAAATAACTTTCCTTTTTTAATACGATCAATTGGTTCCGAGAAATACGTTGTCCAAAATCATTGGTTTTATGATACAATGCGTCATAGGGCATATTAACCACCATATTGGCACCACCCAAAACGGCACTCATACATTCTGTCGTCGTGCGCAGCATATTGGTGTTGTAGTCATAAATCGTTTTGTTACGTCGTGTTGGGTGTGCGATGATGTCTACCGCAGAAACTGCAGCTCCAAACGGATACTCCTGTAGAAGTACCGCCGTCATTTGTCGCAATGCACGTAGTTTGGCAATTTCAAAAAAGTAGTTCGTGCCAATTCCCACTTCAAAGGTGATTTTTGTGAGCGAGCCTCCTTTTTCTTCAATACGGTTGAGGTATTCATTGAGATGAGCAAGTCCATACCCTAACTGCTGCGTCATTGTAGCACCAGCATTTTGGTAGACCGTCATGTCTATCGTTACACCACTATTGTTGGGTGTCTGCAGGAGCATATCAAAGTTTTGATGGTCTTTTTCGAGCGTAGTAAACCAATTTCCATCTGTAACTAGATGGTGAATGAGGTCGAGTTTGAGGGTGACGTTATACGCTTTCGCGAAAGCGTACGCATACATCTCTTTATAGAAGGTTGTCTCTAGAAAGTTCAGGCTAAAAAACAACGGAATGTCCGTGTTCTTAATAGTGTCCAAAAGGATTTTATAATCAAAAGGAGCTGCAGCCGAAAAGTAAATCGCTTCGGTGCCAGCTTCTATTGCTGCTATTGCTGTCTCTGCAGATTGTCCAGCATTTAGAATAAAAATGGATTCTCCTATATACCATTGCGTGGGCATCCCCGGTACTGGGAGTAAAACTTTTTGTGTATCCCTATGATAAAAAGGAGTGACGTCAATACCTTCATTAGTACGCCAGACTAAAGAGTCGTTATACGAAGCTCCCTTAAGGTCAAACTGTATGTTCTGCTTAAAAGCTTTAGCAGATACAGGTTCAAATCGGTCAAAAAGGTTAGTCTTTTTCATTTTTAGAAATGCTGTCTTCGTATTCGATAATATAAATTTCTTCGTTCTCCTTTTTCATCAGATACTCTTCACGAGCAAAACGTTCCAATCCGGCACTGTCTTCTAAAATATTCTTTTGGACGGTATCGTTTTCGATATTCTTTTGAAAATGGTTGACGTTGCCTTTAAGCTTATTGATTTCTTGGTTCAATTCCCGATGGAGTAACCAAGAACTTCCATCAAAAAAGAACATCCAAATTAGAAAAATCAAGAAAATAAGTAAGTATTTATTACTTAAAACCTTAAACCATTTTTTCTGTTTCAGTTCCTTGAATCCCATGAATGTAAATATAGTAAAACCTTAAGATAAGCGATCGTTTATTATGGTACGAACGATATCTACTGCTACGTTATTATATCTATTGTTTGGTATGATAATATCGGCAAACTCTTTAGTGGGTTCAATAAATTGTTGATGCATTGGTTTTAACGTAGATTGATATCTATTCAATACTTCATTGAGGTCTCTACCACGTTCGGCAATATCTCTTTTTAATCGGCGAATCAAACGTTCATCACTATCTGCATGTACAAAGACTTTGATGTCAAAAAGATCTCTTATTGCAGGATCAGTTAGAATAAGGATTCCTTCAATAACCAAAACTTTTGTTGGGCTTGTTAATACCGTTTCATTTGTCCGATTGTGTGCTACAAAAGAATATATAGGCTGTAAGACAGAACGGCCTTGTTTTAATTCTTTTAAATGTTCACACATCAGCGGAAAGTCGATAGCATTGGGGTGATCAAAATTCACTTGAACACGATCTTTCATCTCCAGATGTGAAAGGTCTTTATAGTAAGCATCTTGAGAGATCACCGTTACCTGTCCTTCAGGGAAATCGGACACAATTTGATCTACAACCGTTGTTTTTCCACTTCCAGTGCCTCCGCCAATTCCAATGATAAGCATATATAGATAGTTTTGCTGCAAAGGTAGGAAATGGGAATGGGAATTGGGAAGCTTTTCTCTGGTGGAGTAAAGCCTATCCAATTCCCATTTTTAGTAGTTGGCGAATGCCTAAAAAATCACATCTTATGCTACTGTTTTACTAGGATCAAAGGAACTCCAAGAACCAACTCAAAGCTCATGACCTAGAGAAAAACGCTTCCGCAATGATTTTCTAGGCATTCTATACATTTAATCCATGTCAATATCAATAAGGTTTTTTGATCCCTGACTAAAACTAGACGGGTTTGAAAAACTGGAGGCTTGTGGCCGTGTTCTTTTTGTTTTTTCTACCTCAATAAAAAGGATATTCGCTTCTGGTAGCATGTGCAAACAAATGGATGCTGCTCCCGCTTCTGAAGCACCAGCTCTAATAATGAGTTCGTTGATGTGTGGCACCTCAATAATGATTGTATGAGTTTCGTTACTAATGATGTCTTAAAAACGCTGCATGATTTCATCTTCAAAGAGACCCAATAAAAAAATATCGTATGGTACGAAACGAAAGTTTTCACTTAATTTCAGCAAAAACAGTTTGTATTCAATAAAATAGGTATATCTTTGCACCCGCAATACATCATCGGGGTGTAGCGTAGCCCGGTTATCGCGCCTCGTTTGGGACGAGGAGGCCGCAGGTTCGAATCCTGCCACCCCGACCAAAAGCCTGAAAATCTTAATTGATTCTCAGGTTTTTTTATGCAATATACTTTGTGATTTTCTCAAACAAATACAGAGATTTGTGCCAGTTGTTGTTCCAGTTGTTGTGCCTATATGGTGTTATTTGTTACACTATAAATTGTGGTCTTCTCATTTTTGCCTCGCAGTTGTTGTACCCCAACTCTTTCGAAATTAAATGCATCTGTAGACTCCAATGAACCTTTCACTTTGTCAGATATGAGCAATCGTTGCTCATAATCTTTACATAGTCCTTGTATTCGGGCTGCCGTATTTAGGGTATCTCCATGGTATGCGATTTCCCTTTTTAAAGTACCTACCTCAACTGCGGTAACCATTCCAAAATGCAATCCAGCTGTGAATACTGGTTGCGTGTTATACCGTGCTTGATAGTATTCTGATTTAGAGGCCAGACGTTGAGAATAGGAAAAATAAGCTTTCAGACTTTGTTCTAGGGGTTTAGATGCAGTAGTTCGAATAGGCCAAGTTAAGACTGCTTCATCGCCCACATATTGGTAGATTTCTACTCCAAACTGCTCAACAATTTCTAAATCATAAAAACAATCTTGAATTAGGGCGCTATACTTGATATGGCCAAGTTTTTCGGCTAGGCTAGTTGAGGATACCAAATCTAAAAACATAAAGACCCTATTTTCTTCTTGGGGCATGCTAAATCGTCCAGTCAGGAGTTTAGCAAGGTTGCCTTTGCCTAATAATTTGTTCAGATAAATTAGTATTGTAATAAAGCTATTAATAAGTACGGAATAAAAAAGATTGACCAATAAAATAGGATTAGTCAAAAAATCCTTGAATCGAATATTAAACTGTGTATTGCCAATTCTCAAAAAAACATATAGCGAAAAATATAGAAGTAGCATGATTATAAAATGAATCAAAAAGCCATCGATAAGTAGTCTTCTAAAAGAACGCTTTTTTAATATATTTTTTTCAAAGAAGTATTGAGTACTTCCAAATAGAATTCCTGCAATAACGGCAATAAATACCACCTTTAAAGGCGTGTTGAAAAGGGAATCTTCAATATTAAACTTTTCGAGATCAATCTGATTACCGACCTTTCTTACCATTCGCCAGAGTAAAAGGGCGATAATCCACCCTATTGTAAAAAGTGAAATTCGATGTAACCATTTTTTATTCATTAGGGGTCTATTTCCTTTAAAACGAAAATACGATACAATATAGAAATTTTTCAAAAAGGTCCAGAAGTTTCAAATACAATATCAAGGAGGAACTCTTCAAATAGCTCAATTATATAAGCAGTAAAGTCTTGCTCTAACGTTTCACGTCCAATATAGTCAGTTTCACTTGGCAGTTAAGACGTTTCACCAAATTTACCCTAATGCGAGACGCTGTTCAGAAATACATTTGCATCAGAAAGCACAAACAGATAGACTTTCAGTTAAATAATCTAAAAAGTAAAAATATGAAAACGGCAAACAAATTTGCAGCAATTATTTTCTTAGTAATAGCCTTTATTTCCTGTAGCAATTTGAATGCGCAGCGAAAAGGTAGTCAAGGTAATGGAAAGATGCAGACTCACCAAAGTTCAGGTAATAAACGTGTATCGGTGAAGCACCATAGCAACGACAGATATCGAACTCAGCCGATACGTAGAAATCCACATTATAGATATCCAAGGCACAGACGAGTGGTAGGAAGTTTGCACCATCATCATGTGAGAATGTTTTATCGCGGATTACCGTATTACTATTATGCCGGTCTATATTACACCGCATATGGGGATGATTATGTAATTGTTCTACCTCCGAGAGGTTTTAGAATTACCGTGCTACCGGTGGGCAATGTTAGATTGGTGGTAGGCCCTTCTGTTTACTTTTATCATTCTGGAGTTTACTATGTAGAAAGAACTGTTTCTGACGATAGAGAGGAACGGTACGAAGTTACGCAAGCACCAGTAGGGGGTGTGGTCGAAGATTTACCCGATGATGTTGAAGAAGTTGTGATAGACGGTAAAATTTTTTATGATCACAATGAAGTACTGTATAAAAAAGTTTTTCTTAATGACGGTAAAGTCTCCTATGAAGTTATTTACATTAAAACGACGGGTAGCGAAGAAAACTAATTAATAGAGCACCAGTATCGTATGCGATTTTTAAATTGTAATTATGGAAGTAAAAGAAGCCTTCTGAAACTGCTTGGTTGATGCGATTGTTAGGATAAACCTAATAATCCTGCTCCCCGAGTTAAGCTGTTTGTTCTCCGTTGTTTAATGGATCTAAAATTTCTCTTTTCTCGCCATATTTTCACTTTGAGAGTTTGGAACTTGAATTTTATGGATTGTTTTACGAAAATGTAAAGTTTGAAAATTTATATTAACTAAATTTAATATCTAAAACATTAGTTTTGAAACTATTGAAACTAGAACCATCTAATATTTTATTATGAAAACAACTATAAAAATAGCATTGCTTTTTTTTAGTATTTCTCTAAGCGCTCAAAATGTCAAAGAGGCTTTACAGAATACCAAGCAAATTGTGGAAGGCAAAAAAAATCTTGATAGAGATACTAAAGAGTTGGCAGCGTTTAGTCTAAAAATAGAAGCATTTAATACTTCATTTGATTCTAGGGATGCAAAGATTTTAAATGAATTAAAAGCGAGTCTTCTTACCGATATGATTCGAGAGGTAGGACAAAGTGGCGAAAAGACAAAACAAGCTAGAAAGGAAATTGCCCAAAGTTCTTCAGAGGTTCGTTCAGATCGACGCGAGAATAGAAGTAATAAAGAGGATTCAAAAAGAGGGAGGTTTGATCGACAAGATGACAAAAAGGATGAAGCAAGAGATAAGGCCAACACAAGAGATGATCGTCGAGATAAGCGCGATGATGTCCGAGACTTTGAACAGCAAATGGGTCGTGCTAAAAGACAGGCTGTTATTTTAGAGACGATAAAGGAATTCAATTTTTCTTTTGACGATGATGTCATCGATAGGTCGATCGCGAATAAGGCAATGGTTGTAGAGTTCGAGCAGACCCTGAAGGAAGATATCGAGGCGACTAAAAGGGAACTCAGCGAAGATTCTAGAGAAATGCGCGAAGATGGAAGGGAGCGACGTGATGACAGAAACGAACGCAAAGAAGTAGACACTAAAAAGCGTAAAAAGAAAAACGGGTAAAATGTAACACCTATTTGTCTCAAAAAAAAAGCCTTTGCATTTGCAAAGGCTTTTTTTTTGCTGTAAAACCATTCGAAATTATCATGAAGTAATCATGTCTTTGATTATGTACAGCAAATGCTTTTTGTTTCAGGTCAAATACCAAAGAAATAAAAGAGCTATGCGCTATTTGGTGGCTGGTAACTAAGGGAAACTACTTCAGTTAGTATAACAGTCAGTTCACTTTCTAAATAGGTCGTTTCAACTAATATTTCATGTTTATAGCTTCGTTCTCAGCGTAGATTTGTACCAGAAAACATAAGGAAATATTACTATTTAAACTAAAATATTATGGAAACTATCAAATCAATGTTCATAAATAAAACAAGTCAATTTTGGAATCAATTCAAAAAGGATTTAGGAAAACAAAATAAGAATCAATCAAGATCTTATGATAATGATGAAAATACATTTTTGTTCATTTAAAATTATAAGTAATTAAGAACATAGAAATCATGAAAGTAATAAACACAATCTTTATCGCCGGATCAATCATAGCTCTAGTAATGTCTATGGGTCAAACAGGTAATGGTTATTATACGAGTCCCGATGATGTAAATGCCGAATATGATTTATACGAAGACGTAGCTTTTGAAGAATATGAGGCAGAAGAGGAGGTGACCGATGGTGTTTCAAAGCAAAAGTATTGAGCACAATAATATGATCATGCTTGAATGGGTATTTTCTACTGGCCCTAAGGCTATAGAAAAATAAACAGGTTCGAAATAATAAGAGAATACTATGAAAACATCAATGAGTAGTTTAGATAAATATTGGTCAGATTTACCCTTGTTTGCATTCACGCATATTAAGCCAGACCTAGATGCGGCATTGTCAGAAATTGACCTAGCGGGGGTATGTCATAAATATCTTATCATTTTAGAAGATTCATATGATGAGAAAATAGGCCATAGTATCTGCAGGGTGATTCTGCCTATATTTGAATTTTTGACAGGCAAACCCTACGCATTGATACTATTGGAATAAACTGGGATTTTACAATGTAAAGAACTATATTTAATTCATTATTTTGCATAGATGGTATTTGAAAAAGTTAAACAAGCACAAGTAATTAAGACTTCCCTGCTGGTGGCCTTATTAATTGCATTACCAAGATCGATCTCATTGATAAATATTGATGGTTTTGTAAATAATTATTTCTCAAATGTTTCTTTCTGGGACTTGATCTTAAGATTTTTTACTTTTTTCACCTTCTCATTGGTAGTCATTCATTTCAATGTGAATTGGAAATATCAATTCCCGAAATTACCCCTCGCTTTAGAATATGTGTTGGTGTTTCTAATCAATATTTTATTTATTACTGCAGCATCTTTGATGTTTCGATTCTTGTACCCTTATATTATTGGAGTGCAAATGACCTCTTTAGAATTTCGATTTTTGGTGTTCATTTTAACGGTAGTTCTAATTATCCTTTTTTTTGTAGCGCGGATTCTGCGATTTCAAATCGCACAGAAACAAAGTTTGATAGAAAATGAGAAGCTCATACAGCAAAACCTTCAAACGGAATTGACAGCCTTAAAGAATCAAGTCAATCCACATTTCTTGTTCAACTCTTTGAACACATTAACTTCTTTGGTCAGAGAAAATAAACCTGCTTCTGATTTTATTAAAAAACTCTCTTTCATGTACCGCTATATATTACAAAGCGGCGAGAAAGATTTGGTTACCGTTGAAGAAGAACTTAAGTTTTTAGAAAGCTATACGTATCTCATTGAAACCAGATATCGTGATCGTTTCACAATTGATTTATACATTGAAAAGCGGTTTCTTGAAAAGGAAATCCCACCCTTGGCTCTGCAGATATTAGTGGAAAACGCAGTAAAACACAATGAGATTTCTGAAACAAATCCCTTAGTGGTAAGTGTCTATTCAGAAGATAATTCAATTCTAGTGAAGAATGAAATTAGGCTGCGAACCACCTTTGTTGATAGTACAGGAAACGGATTAAGTAATTTGGATAAAAGATATAAATTGCTTAAAAACCAAAATATAAAAATTTCAAAAGATAATAATGAGTTTTGTGTAAGCTTAGCTCTAAATTGATAACTGTGAAAGTAATTATTGTAGAAGATGAATTAGCCGCAAGTGACAATCTCACTTATTTATTGCAAGAACTAGATTCAGGAATTGAAGTGATCAAGGTACTGGACTCTATTAGGGCAGCGGTGTCCTATTTTACTGGGGGAACTGAAGCAGAACTTGTTTTTATGGACATTCATCTGGCTGATGGTATTTCATTCGATATTTTTGACCAAGTCTCAATTAATATTCCCATTATCTTTACTACGGCATACGATCAATATGCCTTGAAGGCATTTAAACTAAATAGCATAGATTATCTACTAAAACCCATTGATGATGAAGAGTTAACTGGGGCTTTGAAAAAGTTCAAAAATCTACCTAAAATTACTGATGCATCAACGTTGCAAATGGGCGCCTTATTGGATTTGATCAAGAATCAAGGCAGCAATTATAAAACGACCTATTTAGTACATCAACGAGACGAAATGATTCCCGTTAAAACCGAAAGTATTTCATATTTCTATATTGAAACAGGTATTGTGAAAGGGGTTACGATGGAAAATAAATCATACGTAATAGATCAAAAACTGGAAGATATTGAGTCGGAATTGAATCCCAACCAGTTCATTAGGATCAATAGACAGTTTATACTTCAAAAAAACGCTGTAGCCAATATTAAATACTACTTTAACGGTAAGCTAATCGTAAATACCAATCCACCAACGAAAGATCGTATTATTGTTAGTAAAGCCAAAGCCACTGAATTTAAAAAGTGGGTGAATTCCTAAAACTCGCTTTTTCCTAGAATTGATATTTTATTCTTCTACATCATTTAGATAATCTCTAGTCTCAGAGGCTATCCGAGATTCGTCTGAGATTTAAACATTTCATTGTATCAAACCTCCTAAATATTTTGGCTCGCATCTTCATAAAGTCATCTCGCCTTACATTTTAGCTGCTTCACTTTAAAATAAAAACGTAGGCAAGAGCCTTGTTTTAAATTTGTGTCAGAAAATAACAGTAACAATAACTAAAAACTGAAGGTATGAATACACAAAGCATTATAGTAAAACAAGCAGCAGTTCATAATCATGAAATTACATTCATGACTATTAGTTCAAGCATGTTTAACATGGCTAAACGTGCCATTGAAAGGCTAAACAAAAAGCTGGAAATTTATGGGTCAGCGGCAGCGGCAGCTATTAGAAATTAAACCTGATCAAAAAAAAATTTAGAAATCATGAAAAAATTATTATTATCAATATTGTTTTTGGCTGTAATTAGCTCAGTTTTTCTCAGTCCAGGGAAGAAAAAAAACAGTTGAAGGAAGAGAAC
>JBLHXM010000007.1:0-52234 GCA_047630395.1 Dokdonia sp. | reverse complement strand
TCGCCCGGTCGTATTGAGAACATCGCCATGGTCCACAATTTCCTTTTTTTGTTTCCCTACGTTGGCTACAATAACTTTTCCAGTATGTATGCCCAGCTTAAATTTGGGTATGAGGGTATATTTAGATGGATATTCTGTTCTTTTTTTGTGGATAATTTCTTCCATTTTAAAGAAGCATTGGATGCAGTTTATGTTTTTATTGCGGATTGGCCAGACGACAATAATTTCATCTCCTACATACTGATAAATTTCTCCTTTGAAGAAAATAGTGGCATCCGAAATATCATAAAAAAAGACCTGTATTCTCTATGACCACATCAATGTTGTTCTCTTTACAAGGCAATTCTTCTGGATTTCGAATGACATTGAACTGAATTTTTCCCCCGTCTATAATAAGATTTTTTTCGTCATGTGACACTTCTATTCTATTAAGGGCTATTTTCAATTTTATGTATGTTTTTGCTGTTTGATTTGTTCTTTCAATGTTATTAGTTCTGTCTCAAGTTTTAGGATATATTCCTTTTGAGGTGCGAAAGCCTCATTTATTTCATCCTCCGTATATCTGGGAGTAATATGTTGAGGACAATTCCAATCGTAGGCTTCAATATGAAAGATCATCATTCGCTCTGGACGAAACTTGTAATCTTTCAAATCTAACGATTGGTATAATTCAGGATTGTCTTTGAGCGCTATCACTTCTGCTTTCGCGAAAGCTTTAAGCCGTGTCCTCGTAGGATAATCTATCATGATAAGGGATACATTGTTAATGGTTTTCATATTACCAACAGAAACGTATTGCTTATTACCGGTAAAATCAATAAAGCCCAAGCGTTTTGAATCCAATACTTTTAAAAATCCTTTGGGACCTCCTCTGTGCTGCACATAAGGAAACTCCTTTGCACCCATGGAGGCCAAGTAAAGGCTATCACGATTCTCAATAAATGCTATTTCGCTTTCGGCCAACCCATCAACAACATTGAACTTTTGCAGGCGATCATAAGCCTTACGACTCCCATGTTGTTCTTGTAGTTCTTTTACCGCGTCTGTAAATGCTATTTCTGCAAAGTTCTTTGCCATAGTTGTTTTTGTTAATTGTTTAATAGCGCTTTGAGTTTTTCTATTTGTTCTTTTGCATTTGTATTTTCTGGATTGATTCTTAATACAATTTGATAATTTTTTATGGCTTCAGAATTCATTCCTAACAATGCATAGGTCTCGGCTAGGCTGTCAAATACGTTACTGCTTTTAGGGAAAAGATGTGCGTTCAATGTAAAGATTTCAATGGCGTCATTAATCTGGTCTCTCTCAACTAATTTGTACCCGACTCTATTTAATTCAGTTTCATTTGAAAAGTTATATGTCTCTGGATAATTTTTTTTTAAGTCTTTATAAAATTGGATCCCTTCATTTACATTGTTATAGCATTTTTGTCTTATTGTAAGATAAACAGACTTTTGGGGGATTAAAAAATGCTTTCCTTTTGAAATATTTTCAATGGATTCTGCAATTTCTCGTAATTTGAAATTTTTATTATTAGTCATTAAAATGACGGTTAAATCCTCATGCTTATTATAATGAATAAAGGATTCATAATTAAAAGAGGATCCTTGATGTTGGTGAATCTGTAATTTGTTATTTTCAAATTTCCCCACTCCTAATGCGGATTGACTCCTTTCTGAATATGAATTGAATAATTGATTTAAAGATTCCACAGAAATTAACTTTCCAGAATGTAAACTTAATACCCAATGGTACATGTCATTTACCGTAGGATGTACCCAACCGGTGAACTCAATATCCGTCGGAGTATCATTGATGAAATCATTGTTAAATGGTGTTGCTAATTGCGGAGTCTGACTACTTGGATCCATTAGAGTACTTGTCATATTGCTTGGGTCAAGAAGGTGTGTTTGTATAAAGTCAATGAAACTCATTCCCGATACTTTTTCAATAATTTTTCTTTGTAGGATAATATTATTGTTACTGTAAGTATAACCAGAACCAGGCTCAAATTTGAGCTGTTTGATTTTCCTTAAATCAGCAAAAATATCTTTCTCATTTTTAACACTCCTCCAATTTACTCTTGGCAACCCGCTTGTATATTGAAGAAGATGATTAATACTTATCGTATTGGACCATTCTGGCAACTGTAGTTCAAATCTAGAGATTTTATCATCTAGATGAAGTAGCCCTTTTTCTTTTAGGATCATTATCGCAACGGCGTTGAATTCTTTTCCAATAGATCCAAGGTTAAATATTGAGTTTTGATTGAGCTTTTTTGATTTTGAACCGTTTGAGTACCCAAATTGATTTTTATATATTATTTTTTGGTTCTTGGCTACAAGGATATTTCCATTAAAAACCCCGCGCTTATAGGATACAATCATCAAAGAATCTATCAAAGTTTGATTTTCAGCAGTACTTGATGCATCCGTTGTATTTGGATTGCTGATGTTTTTACAGCTATTTAAGAGGAGTACTGGTAGGAGTAAAAAAAGAAGTGCTGATTTCATGATTGTTGTTTTTAATTAGGTTTTCGAGTTTTTAATATCACACTGAATTGAAATAGTAAAGGAATTAATTTCATTGCCTATATAGACGATAACTCCTGGTACTTGTTGCACCTATTATTTTTCTAAATGTTATAGATTAAAACGAGCCACATGCCGCTCTGTCTGAAAGCACATATGACTCGTTTATTAATTTTTATTTAATGTTGTTTTTCTTAAGGAAATTAAGAATGTAGTGTGCAATTTCATCCCCCTTTTCCTCAAGAGCAAAATGTCCAGTGTCCAATAAATGAAATTCCAAATTCTCTAAATCTTTTTTGTATGGATGAGCACCATCAGCTGGAAAAATGTAGTCGTTCTTTCCCCAAACAATTAACGTTGGAGGCTGGTGATCTCTAAAATATTGTTGCCATTTTGGATACAAAGGCACATTTGTTCTGTAGCTATAGAACATAGCCAGCTGAATCTTATCATTTTCTGGTCGAGTTAAGTGTTGCAAATCAAGATTCCAGTTGTCAGGACTAATTTTAGTTGAATCCTGTACGCCGTGTGTGTATTGCCATTTCAAACCATCTGGAGAGTGAAATCCTTCTAAGGGTGCACCATTTTCTACAGTGTAATCATTCCAGTACTTTTTAATAGGAATCCAGAAATCTTTGAGACCTTCATCATAGGCATTACCATTTTGAATGATAAGTGATTCAATTCTTTCAGGGTATTTAGAAGCAATTCTAAAGCCAATTGGAGCGCCATAGTCCATCAAATAAATACTGTACTTTTCTACATTCAATGTGGCTAAGAACCCTTCCACAATATTGGCCATGTTATCAAAAGTGTAGTCAAAGTCTTTCATTAACGGCTGTTCGCTTCTCCCGAACCCAGGATAATCAGGGGCGAGTACATGGTAGCGTACAGACAAGTCTGTTATTAAATTACGAAACATATGTGACGAAGTAGGGTAGCCATGTAATAATAAAATGGTCGGCTTGTTTACATCTCCTGCTTCACGATAGAAAATATTCAATCCGTTAACTGCAACGTTTTTATAGGAGGTAGGCTCGGCCGTTTTTTCTGTGAGGGTTTCTTTTTGCTCGTGTTTCACGTTTGTAAAAGAAACTAAACTAAAGGATAGCACGGTTAATACGACGATGCTAAATACTGATTTTAAGATTTGTGTTTTCATTTTTGATCTGTTTATTGGTTATTAATTATACGAATTGTAGTTGTTCAATATTTTGAGCTTTTGGAAAATCAATTTCAAAACCTCCATTATGGTATACATTGTTTGTAATAGTAGTGAGTGCGACAATGGCAATTGCCTCTGCAAATGCGGCCTTAGTATAGCCTGCTTCAAAGAATTTGTCTACTGTTGTATCTCTTGTTTGCCCTTTTTGATCTACCAATTCGCTTGCTAATGTTGCCAAAGCATTAAACTTTGTATCCGCAATGGATTGGTCTCTAATATCAAGTGTATCCTGTTCCGTAAGCCCATTCATTTTTCCAATCGCTGTGTGGGCAGATATGCAATATGCACACGCATTTGCTTCTGATGTAGCTAGGGCAATGACTTCATATTCTTTGCCCGTAAATTCTCCGCTTTTTAGCGTTTCCGTAAAGGTTAAAAAACCTCCTAATAATTTATCCGATACGCCCATAGTGGCATACAGATTCGGGAGCATTCCAATATTACCTTTAACTGCTTTGAAAATCCCCTGTGAATTTTCGTTAGCTTCTTCTAGTGTTAGTGGTTGTAAAGTTTTCATAATTCTAATTTTATTTTCTTCTTTAATTAAATATGCTGTAATACGGTTTCCGTATTAATGACGTCTTTTACTATTCCACGTATAACTCAATGAGTTTTTAAAGTGTGTTGCTTGTGTGATTCTCATAATTTCTATTTTTTGGTTGTTATTTTTATTAAAATTTTCGGTCTGATGCTGTAATGTGTATATCATTGGCGCTCATGTCTCTTATCTCCATCAAGCCTTCTTTGTCGAATTGCCAATGCTCGTTGCCATGAGTTCTGTGCCATTGTCCAGTCACTGCATCTTGCCATTCATATTCAAAGCGGACAGAGATTCTATTATCCGTATAGGTCCAGAGGTATTTTTTTAATCGGTAATGCAACTCCTTTTGCCATTTGTCCGATAGGAACTCGGCGATCGCAGCTCTCCCTATAAAGAATGTATCTCTGTTTCTCCATTTGGAATCTATAGTGTAAGCTATAGACACTCTTTCTGGATCTTTACTATTCCAAGCGTCTTCTGCGGCTTGTACTTTTGCTTTTGCTGTTGTTTCTGTAAAAGGTGGTTTCATAAATACTAATTTAGTACAGACAGGTCTGTTCTTTGTGATATAAAAAAAATTACTCTAATAGTTTAATACATGTTCTTTTAGCTGAAATTATGGGCCACGAATTTTTCTGCACTTGAGACAGTATGATAGCACCTTCCATAAGCACTAAAACTTCATCCCCCAATAGTTCTGCCTCCTCAGTAGTATAGCGATTTTTATCTTTTAATAAACCGTGAATCAAGTCA
Source organism: Dokdonia sp. (assembly GCA_047630395.1). Classification (GTDB taxonomy): domain Bacteria; phylum Bacteroidota; class Bacteroidia; order Flavobacteriales; family Flavobacteriaceae; genus Dokdonia. The sequence goes on along the minus strand of JBLHXM010000007.1, from coordinate 47,184 downwards.
CGCAATTCATTTTTATGTAATACTACTTGGTCCTTAATCTTTTGTTGGTCTTTAGGTAAATCGCAAATGATATTTTGAAAACCACATCCTCTAAATTCAACCTGAGTTAACCAATCATTTAAATAATCAAAACTCGCTATTAATTTTTCCTTACTCGATTTCTTCGATTGAATATAGTTTAACAAATCTCCAACCCAAGTTACGTGTCTGTTTTTTAAGTATGTCACTGCGATGTCTTCTTTTGACTCGAAATGCCGATACATACTATCCTTTGACGACCCAGATTCCTTCAATATTTGATTGATCCCGGTTTGATTATATCCTTCAAAATAAAACAGATGTGAAGCCGCTTCAATGATTCTTTCTTTGGCACCTTTTTTTTCCATGAGACAAATATATGGCACTTTAATTAAGTACAGACAGGTCGGTACTTAATTAACATTAATTTAACATTTAAAATAAGAGTTGATGTGACGTCATTTGAATTGTATTGGAGATAATGGAAGGTGATTGCTTGTTCGCTTCCGCGAAACTATATTAAAGCCAAATCCTAGCAAACTTAGTGTACTATGGGTTTTATAAGTGAAATGAATAAAAGAAGTATATAACAATCTACTTACGAGAAGTGATACTAATATAGATTAGCGTTGCTGAAAAAAGGTCACTTTAATATTCTGAAAACATGAAGATGTCAAGTAGCACTAGTTATCCTTTGCTCACGAGTATGTATAGAACCCCTATTAGAATAACACTCCCAAAGGCATATCCAACTAGTTTTCCTGCAGTTTTTGAACCTTTTAATAATGTAATACCAAGTTTTACCAGCATATTACTGATAGTAGCGGCGATGATAACGGATGATGCGAGTTTTAACTTTTCTCCATTTAAAGAAAACTTAGCCATACTTATTGTAATCGCATCGGTATCCGCCAAACCAGCAACCAAAGAAGAATAATACAATCCACTCTCTCCAAAAAACTGATTGCTATAGAAAACGGCAACAAGAATAACAACATATACAGCTCCAAATTTAATAGCATTCAAAATGTTTAGTGGATTTCCTAGTTTAATGTCGGTGCCTGGTTTATTGTCATCCCTTCTCATCAATATCAAAGTAGCTATAATGCAGATCATCGTTAATAAACCGAATGGTAATGCGACATATTGTAAAATTTCATTGTTGAAAATATAAGCTAATAAGGCAAGTCTTGGGAACATAATGCCCGAGGCAACAATGATACCAGCACTGTATTTTTTGGAGAGCTCGGGCGACTCCTTACTTCTTGACGCATAATTCCAGGCGACCGCCGTACTAGATATGAGCCCGCCGAGGATTGCTGTAAGAATAATTCCTCTTTTGGAACCGACGAACTTCACCAAAAAGTATCCTATGAAATTTAAAAAGGAGACAATAACGATGATGGAACCAATTTCGAAAGGATTCAATAAGTTCTCTGGACCATATTGTTTATTAGGTAAAAAAGGAAGGATCAATAAAGCAACTATTGAAAATTTAATAAACGCGAAAAGCTCTTCAGAAGTAATATTACTAATGACCGAACGAAACCTAGATTTAAGAGAAAGTAGGGTCACAATAATAACTGCAGCTGCAACAGCATCCCTGTAATATTCAACCGAAACCATTACGCCTAAAACAAATGTTGCTATTAAGGCTAAATTAGTGGTTAAGCCTTGGCTATAGGTCTCTTTTTTTTGCAAAAAATGATTAAATGCTAAAAACAAAATAAAAGTTCCGAGACTTATAATCAATAACCAAGGTGTAAATATTTCGGTAAGGCTTGCGAACAAAAAACCCAGGATAGCAACAATGGGAAAGGTTCGAATTCCTGCAATCCCTTTTTCTTCCTTAAGCTTATCGTATTCTCTTTCCAAGCCAATAATAAGACCTATTCCCATACTTATTAGTAAACCTAAAATATAGGGTCCTACAAGTTCATTTATATCTTGATACGTTTGCATTTATTACTCGAAATTTTAATGATATCTGTAGGTGTTTCAACTAAAATCGCAATAGCGACTCTTAAATTAATGGTTGTTTCTGAAATCATTCCTATGAGTGAAAGTAAATGTAGCGAAGAGGCTTTCCTTATAAAATGACTATCGTCACGTTTTTTGAAATGGGACGATTAATACTCTAAAACTGAATGAAGTGAACTACCTTACCTTCATCTGGCATAATGGTAATTCAGAATAATTATTTTATTTTAGCATTAAATGAAAGGGAGCAAAGAAGACAATCATAATCACGGCTACAATCAAATTTTTGGTAAGAAAACCGAACTCTATTTTGCTATTTTGTGCGGTATATTTCTATTTATCGGTTTTTTAATTGAAAAAATAAACCCTTTCCCAACATGGGTTTCTTTAGTAGGCTATATAACCTCATACTTTTTTGGAGGCTATTTTATTAGTGCTGAAGCTTCTAAAAAAATCATTAAAGGCGGTTTTGATATTGATTTTCTAATGATTGCTGCGGCTGCTGGAGCTGCATATATTGATAGTTGGGCAGAGGGTGCTTTACTATTATTTCTTTTTAGCCTGGGCCACGCTTTGGAACATTTTGCCATGGATAAAGCTAAAAGATCAATTGAAGCTTTGGGTAAATTATCTCCTAAAACAGCCCTCTTAAAGAAACTAGGTAGACTCGAAGAAATCGCAATAAAAGAGTTGCGTATCAATGATATTATTGTTGTGAAACCCAATACAAAAATTGCTGCAGATGGTGTTGTCATTAGCGGAAGTAGTAGTATAAATCAAGCTCCAATAACAGGGGAAAGTATACCGGTTGATAAAACATATATTGAACCCAAAACGAATGTACTCGCGTTTAATGATATTGATGAAAAACATGTTGTTTTTACAGGAACGATTAACGGTGATAATAGTCTTGAAGTTTTAGTACTTAAGCTAAGTGAAGATTCAACGGTTTCCAGATTGATTAAAATGGTTAGTGAAGTTGAAACTCAAAAATCACCCACCCAACGACTCACTAAAAAATTTGAAAAATGGTATGTTCCATTAGTTATAATAGTAGTTGTTTTACTGTGTTTTGCTTACTTACTAATTGATGAGAGTTTTAATCAGAGTGTTTACAGAGCTATTATCGTTTTAGTAGCAGCAAGTCCTTGTGCATTAGCCATTTCAACACCCAGCGCTGTGTTAAGCGGTATAGCAAGAGCCGCACAAAATGGAGTGCTTATTAAAGGGGGAAAAGCTTTAGAAAGTTTAGGTGAAATTACCACCATAGCATTCGATAAAACTGGAACACTAACAGAAGGGAAACCAAAGCTTACCCATGTAATTCCTTTAAACAATTTTAATGAAATCGATTTTGTGAAGTTAGTACTTGAAGTAGAAAGCTTGAGTAATCATCCACTGGCGAAGGCGATAGCAAAAGACATAAAAAGGCAATATAAAATTGATGTTACACATAAAGCCACAAATGTTAATGCCATTCAAGGAAAAGGAATTCGAGCTACGTATCATCAAGAAAAGGTGTGGATTGGAAATGTAAAGCTGATGGAAAGTGCAAATATTAATGTGGGTGAAGTAGTACTTTCAAAAATGGACCATCTTTTAAAGAATGGACATACTGTAATGCTTGTCGCTTTTAAAAACGAAATCGCAGGCTTAATAAGTGTAATGGATACCCCTAGAGAAACGGCAGCTAGTACTCTTAAACGATTAAAGGGAATAGGTATAAGACGTATGATTATGCTTACGGGGGATCATCAAAATGTGGGGGATGCTATTGCTAAACAAATTGGTCTTACTGAGGCCAAAGGAAATTTATTACCCGAAGATAAAGTCGCCGCTATTAAGTCACTATTAATAAGTGATGGCAAAATAGCAATGGTTGGCGATGGTGTAAACGATGCTCCAGCAATGGCTTTAAGTACGGTTAGTATTGCAATGGGTGCAGCTGGTAGTGATGTAGCCTTAGAAACTGCAGATGTTGCCTTGATGTCTGATAAAATTGAAAATCTACCTTTTGTGATAGGGCTGAGTAGGAAGTCTAAACGCATTATAAAACAAAATATCTGGATAAGCTTAGGAGTCGTCGTATTATTAGTGCCAGCAACTATTTTAGGGCTAACTAATATTGGCTTGGCTGTCGTTTTTCACGAAGGTTCTACGCTCATTGTGGTTTTAAATGCTTTGAGGTTGCTTCGTTTTGAAATGAAGTAAATATGTTGGCATCAATAGTTAGGGAGGTGACTGCGCACAGACATCTCATAGAGAAAACTAAATAGACAAGTACCATATCTATAGACAACTCGATGAATGGAAGTAGAAGTAACTAAGAAAGTAACGTAAACGCTTGCTTTGCAATCTCTAGCTCTTCATTGGTAGGAATGACCAGTATTTTTACCTCAGAAGTGGTTGCATGTATTTCGAGGATACTCTTTGACTTTTGTTCATTTTTTGTAGTGTCCAAAACAATTCCAAAAAACTCCATGTCCTTACAGGCCATTTTTCTTACCACACTTGAATTTTCACCGATACCTGCAGTAAATACGATTGCATCCAGACCATTCATTGCCGCAGTGTAGGCTCCAATATATTTTTTAATTTGGTAGGCGTTCATTTCTAGGGCCAGCATACAGTCTCGATTTCCGTTTGCGGCTTCGCGTTGTATCTCTCTTAAATCAGTATAGCCGGTAAGACCTAGCATACCACTTTCTTTAGTGAGCATACGTTCAACGGTTCCTAAATCATATCCCAGTTTATGGACGAGATGAAATATAATTGCGTGGTCTATATCGCCGCTACGTGAGCCCATTATAAGCCCATTTAAAGGAGCGAAACCCAAACTGTGATCCACACTTTTTCCATTGAGAATGGCTGTCATACTGCAGCCGTTACCGAGATGGATAGAAATAATTTTGGATTTTTTTATTTGCAGATGTGCATTGGCTTTTTCAGAAACATATTTATGACTTGTACCGTGAAAACCATATACTTGGATGTGGTCTTCTGAATAGAATTTGTTAGGTATGGCATACTTTTTAGCCTTTTCTGGTAGGGTTTTATGAAAGGCCGTATCAAATACTGCTACTTGTTTTGCTGAAGGGAAAAGTTCCTCCGCAATGCGAATTCCTTCTAGATTGTTTGGATTATGTAAAGGAGCTAAAGCAGAGTATTCTTTAATTTTGTTTTTGACTTCAGCAGTGATTAAAGTTGTACTCGAAAACAACCTACCACCGTGTACTACTCGATGCCCCACGGCATCAATTTCCTCAATGTCCTTCACAACCCCTTTTTCGACATCTAATAGTAGCGATACAATTTTTTCTAATGCATTTTTGTGTGTCTCAATGGCTTGAGTTTCGGTGCGCTCATTTTTGTTAGTTTTATAGGAAAGGATGGCGTCCTCTTCGCCTATTCGTTCTATCATACCGCTGCAAACAATCACTTCGGTAGGCATTTTTAGTAGCTGAAATTTAATAGAAGAACTGCCGGCGTTTATAACTAATATGTTCATATTCAATGTTTCGCGTTAAATCCCTTGGGCTTGTATTGCTGTAACCACAACGGTATTAAAAATATCATCTACCGTGCAACCTCTGCTTAGATCATTCACAGGTTTGTTCAACCCTTGAATGATAGGTCCAATAGCGAGCGCTTTGGTTTCCCGTTGCACTGCTTTATAGGTGTTATTACCAGTATTTAAATCTGGAAAAATAAAAACATTGGCTTGTCCGGCTACTTCAGAATCGGGCATTTTTGTTTTGCCTATTTTCATATCTACTGCAGCATCATACTGGATAGGCCCTTCGACTTTTAAGTCGGGGCGTTTCTGTTTTATCAATGCTGTAGCATTTCGCACGCGCTCTACATCTTCGCCTACACCAGAAGTTCCAGAAGAATAAGAGAGCATTGCAATCTTGGGCTCAATACCAAATGCTCGGCTCGTCTCTGCAGAAGAAATTGCAATTTCTGATAGCTGCTCTGCTGTTGGATTTGGGTTTATCGCACAGTCTCCATACACCGAAACGCGATCTTCCAGACACATGAAAAATACAGAGGAAACGATGGACGCTTCGGGTTTTGTTTTTATGAATTGCAATGCTGGCCGGATGGTGTGTTGCGTGGTGTGCACCGCTCCTGAAACCATTCCGTCTGCCTTGCCTTGAAAGACCATCATTGTCCCAAAATAAGAGACATCCTCCATTAAATCCCGCGCCATTGCAAGGTTGACGTTCTTATGTTTCCGTAGGTCGTATAACGCTTTCGCGAAAGCGTCAAAATCAACACTCTCAACAGGGTTAATAATTGTTATTTTATTTAAATCCAATCCAATATCTAGGGACGCAACTTTCTCTGCAATCTGATTTTTGTCGCCTAATAGTGTAATTGTAACGGCATTGATATCGACAAGTTGTTTGGTGGCTCTTAAAATACGTTCGTCCATTCCTTCGGGCAGGACGATGTGTTTTTTATGAGACGTCGCTTTTTTTAATAAGTTATACTGAAACATTCTAGGCGTGATCCCCTTCGTTTTGAAGGTAATGAGTCGCTCAACGAGTGCGTCCACAGCTACATTGCTTTCAAAATCCTTTACTGAAGTTTTAATTTTCTGAGTATTTTCAGCATAAATTTGAGACTTGATACTTCCAATATTATTAGTTACCAAATAGGTTCCTTCTTGCACTGAGATTATAGGGACAACCTCAGAAAGACCTTCTATCAGTTTAATAATAGCATCTTCAGGTACCAAGCCCCCCGTGAGGACAATACCCGAAATAGAAGGGTAGTTAGCCGATATATTTGCTTGTAAGGCGCCCAAAATAATGTCTGCTCTATCCCCTGGTGTTATGACCAGACCGTTCTCTTTTAGATGCGTTAGATAATTACGCAATTGCATGGCTCCCACACTAAAATATCCTGCTTGATTATTTAAATAGGCTTCGCCAAAAAGAACTGTTGCGTCAAGTGCATCAACAATCTCCTTAATAGATGGGTTTGCCAGAATTGGATTTAATGGAATGGCATTTATTATTACATGGGAGGGGAGCTTCTTTTGTAATTCGGAAATGACGATAGCTTTATTTTCAACTGTTACTTTATTTGCAATGACAGATAATACGTCAACGCCCTTATCCCTAAAAGAATCATAAGCCATCTGTAAATTTCCTACGAGGTCGTCCAGCGTTTTTCCAACACCACTGGCTAGAATAATAGCAGGCACTCCTAGGTTTTTAGCAATGAGCACATTGATGTCAAATTCTATTAAGGACCCTTCGCCAGTAAAACTAGTTCCTTCTATCAATACATAATCAAAGCGCTCTTCAACGGCCTTGTATTTTTCAATGATCTTGCTTATGATTTCCTCTTCTTTGTTCTCGTTCTTCATACGGATCACCTCACTCCGACTAAAGGCGTAGGCATCTTTAAACTTCAAATCAAGGTTGAAATAAGAAATAATGGTATGTATATGATTATCAATTTCACCAGGGAGGAAATCATCAATAATAGGCCTGAAATAACCTACTTTGGGTGTTTTACCTAATAAGAGTTGCATCAATCCAAGAGATGCAATAGACTTTCCGCTGTTAGGTTCTATGGTGGTAATGTATATCGCTTTGTTAGTCATAAAATGGAGATGATAGAGGGATGCTTCTGAGATCCGTTACAAAAATAGTGCTATCGTACCATAAAGCCATCAGAAGTTTCATATTCTCGTAGTGGATATATGTTTGTTCCTTTTGTACTTTGAGTTATCTAAATAAGAGTAACGGTCACTACTATTACGATAGGATACGTCCATCTGACATCGTTATAATACGATCTGTTCTTGCTGCAAAATCAGCGTCATGAGTTACTACCAATAAGGATAATCCCTGCTCGATAGAAAGCTGTCTGAATATGTCTAATACATTGTCTGCATTATAACTGTCCAGGTTTCCTGTGGGTTCGTCGCCCATAATGAGAGTGGGGTTGTTTATGAGTGCCCGCGCAATAGCAATTCGTTGTTTTTCTCCTCCAGAAACTCTGGAGGCTTTTTTATGGGCGAGATGCTCTATATTGAGCATTTGTAACTTTTCTATTGCATCGTGAGTGATTTCTTGATGAGATTTCACCCCAAGTTTCTTTGCGGGGAGCAGTATGTTCTCCAGTACAGTAAACTCGGAAAGTAAATAATGAAACTGAAAAACAAATCCTATATGCTCATTGCGTATGCGCGATAAAGTATCTCCATCACGCCCCGTAATTAGATCTCCATTGATATATAACTCTCCTTCATAATCGCTATCCATTGTAGAAAGGATGTAAAGGAGTGTAGACTTCCCACATCCAGATTTTCCCATTATAGATGCAAACTCTCCTTTTTTTACAGAGAGATTAATATCTTTTAGGACTTGAAAAGGCATAGGGTTGTTAAAGTACTTATTAATGTTCTTAGTGTGTAAAACTGTTTCCATTATTGACCTCTTATGATTTGAACAGGGTCTATTTTTCTTGCTTTGCGAGCCGGGAGATATCCTGCAAAAAATGTCGAGATAAGCGCAAATACAATCCCAATCACATAGAAAACAGGATCGTGGTTTATGGGGTAGGTCGTTATCGTAGGGAGTGATTCTGTTTCAAAGGGCGTATGGTCTATTCCTATCGAGAGTAAAAAACCTAATAGTAGGCCTAAACCGCCTCCCAGAACACCTATAATAAGCGCCTGACTCATAAAAATATACTGTACATCCTTCCCAGAAAATCCTGTTGCTTTTAGAATAGCAATATCATTCATCTTTTCATAAATGAGCATATTTAGGATATTATAAATCCCAAAACCAGCCACTATAAGTAGTGTAATAGAAACTGAATAGGTGATGAGATTACGTATGGTAGTTCCAGTTTCAAACTGTGCATTTGCTGTTTTTATATCTACTGCTTTAAGGTCATGTTGTTGTTCTAGCTTTCGCGAAAGCGAAACTGCCTTTTCCATATCAAACAGCTTCACATTAATATCAGTAACATAGCTTTGAGGTTCTCCTAGCAATTGCTGAACGGTCTTTATGTTTGAATAACTGAATGCATTATCGATATCTGCAATACCACTCTGAAAGAATCCTATAATTTTTAAGGGCTGTACCATTCCACTCGCCGTACGTACTTGTATGCGATCCCCTATGGAAAGTGACATTTTTTCTGCTATTCCAACTCCCAATAAGATACTATTTGGGGTGTTTTGTAAAGCTTGTGATGTTCCTGAAACAATATATTTATCAAAATTAAAATATATCACTTCTTCATTAGGTAATATTCCCGTTAAGTTTCCTCCTAATTCAATAGTACCAGAAATATAAAAAACTTGAGCACTTACTTGCGGTAAAGCAGACATTACATCTTTATTATGCGTAAGATTCTCAATAAGCGGAAAGGCGTTGTGAATGTTTTTTTTACGCTGTTTAGGCCGGATAGAATGTATCTGGGTAAAGGCATTTTTGAATTTTTGTTCTAATGGTTGAACCTGTGAAGGTTCTATCTCATTAAAAATATGAATATGAGGGGTTTGGTCAAGAATCAAACCATCTAACATTCCATTTAGTCCAGTCATGAAACACACCAATGTAATATATGCTCCAATACCAAAAGTAACTCCCAGACCAGCCGTAATCGTTTGTCTCCTTTTAGATACAAGATGTGTTCTAGCAATGCTCAATATGATGCGCCAGTTGATCATTGCTTGGGTAGGATTATTTCGGTAGTTGACTGTAGGCCAGATACTATTTCGACATACTCCATATTTTCTAGCCCTTTTACGATGGATACAGTTCCATTCTAGGTATGTACTTGATTATTATGTATCAGATACTTTTTAGGAATTACCAGTGTGCTATCTTTTTGTTGTATTATAATATTTGCTTCTCCAGCCAGTCCCGGGTAGAGTGTCGAAGGTTGTTGTGTAAAACGGCCTTCCACAAGAAAGGTCTGATTTCGAACGTTCTTGGCGGGATATATTTTATGTACTATAGCTCCAAATAGGGTATTGGGATAGGCGTCTAATGTAAGTACAATCTCTTGATCGATTTTCACACTTACAATATCGACTTCATCTACGAGCATTTCTATCGTAAACCTATCGCTACTGCCTAAAAGAGCAATGGGCGTTTGTGCCGATATACTTTCTCCAGGATTTTTATACAAGGCATATATTTTACCGTGTATAGAACTCTTTATGGTATAATCCTCGGTGTTAGAGATGGCGGTTTTATATTTATTTTGTGCCGTATTAAGATGGTTCTCTAGCTCATCTTTTGTGCGATCAAGCCTTATTTTTAGGGTTTGTAAGTTTTTTTGAGAAGTTATGTACAAGAGTTTTTTTGCTTCAAACTGAGCCTTGCTACCTATGTTTTTATTCCAAAGGCGCTCTTGCCTCGAATAATGTATAGAGTCGTCCTGCACTTTTAGTTCTGCGACACTGATTTCCTGCTCTATGGTATTCAGTAAGGTGGTATTACCTCCGTACTGCTTTTGCGAAAACTTGTACAATAACTTAGCGTTTTCAGCTTCAAGCTGTGATTTACTATCGATAAGCTGAGCGATAGGTGTTCCCAATGTCACAATATCGCCTTCTGTAACAAGATTTTGTTGTAAGATCCCTTGTGCATTTGAGTAGACTTCATACATACTATCTGGTTGTACAGTGGCAGAGGCATAAATGGCAATATGGAGCGGTCTGTACTCAGGATAGGTTTTTTTAGACGAGTTATCGCAGGAAACAAACAATGTAAAAAGAATCACTATACAACATGCCTTCATGAGTTAATTTTACTCAAAAGTGCTCGAAAAGTATTAGATACAAAATGATAAAAATCATAAGCCCATAAATCTATGCCAAGGGATTTCATTTTCTGAGTACAGACAAGGAAACAGGGGGGGGCTATGTTCAAAAATTACAGCGAAGCTGTAATTTTTGAACTCATAGGTTTTGTGATGGAAAAATAATAATCCATCAACTTCCCGTCTTTGTTTACTAAGTATTTTTGAAAATTCCATTTGACACTAGAGCTCTTTTTTCCATTGAGGTCTTTTGATGTGAGCCAGGTGTACAAGGGATGTTGCTGACTACCTTTTACATCAATTTTCTCAGTAAGCAAAAAAGTAACTCCGAAATTGCGCTCACAAAAGGTCTGTATTTGTGTAGCATCACCGGGTTCCTGTTTTCCAAACTGGTTGCAAGGAGATCCTATAACAACCAAGGTGTCTGGGTACGTATCACTTAATTTTTGTAAATCTTTGTATTGGTTTGTAAACCCGCATTGTGAAGCAACATTTACAAACAAGAGGTGTTTGCCTTTGAAAGAAGAAAAGTCTATGGGAGTTCCATCAAGAGCATTTATTGTGATATCATATAAAGTGCTATCCACTGTTTCCTCTTTTTTGCTGGCGGTTTTTTTTGCGTCACTAATCGTGTTCATATTTTATATTTTAAAAGATACAATACCACAATCCATCTCGAAGATTTGACCTGAAAATGAAGCTGCTTTGTCAGACATCAAAAAGGCGGCGGTAGCAGCAACTTCTTCTGGATTCAAAAACCTTTTTAAAGGGTGGCGTTCTGTGATATTCTCAATCATTCTTTCGTTGCGTAATAATTTTGATGCAAGTTGAGTGTCAGTAACCGTTGGAGCAATTGCATTTACGCGTATTGCTGGTGCAAGCTCGGCACCAAGGGATTTTACTAAACCTTCAACTGCCGATTTAGAGGCGCTTACACTTGCGTGAAATGGCATGCCTAACTTAGACGCTACAGTGCTAAAAAGCAAAATTGACGGTTTTGCGCCTTTTTTTAATTGAGGGAGGTATTTTTGAATGGACTTTACCGCACCTATGACATTAATTTCAAAATCGGTTCGGAAGTCATCCAAGCTCAGTCTAGAGACAGGCTTTAAATTAATACTTCCAGGACAATAAATCAGTCCATCTACTTCTTCTATATCAGGTAAATCGTCCGTTAAAATGTCGCAGGCATAGTGGGTTACATTCGTATGCGATATTTCAGGAGCGGTACGACTAATATTAATTATTCTATGGGTTTCGGATAACTCATTTACTATGGCATTTCCAATTCCTTTACTTCCGCCTATGATTATAAATGTTTTCACTGGTTGACTGATTTATTGGTTTAAATAATTTTGTAATTCGGCAATTTTATGAGGCTTATCAAATACGCCACTGTAGTAAGAAGTAACCGTAGCAGAGGTATCATCTTTTACCCCACGAGAGGAAACACATAAATGCTTGGCATCAATGATCACTGCAATATCATCTGTTTGTAAAATGGACTTTAACTCCATGGCTATTTGATTCGTTAATCGCTCTTGTACCTGCGGGCGTTTTGCATAATACTGTACAATTCTATTGATTTTAGAAAGCCCAATAACTTTTCCAGAAGACACGTAAGCGATGTGTGCTTGACCAATGATTGGAACGAAATGATGTTCGCAATTAGAATAAAATGTAATATTCTTTTCCACCAACATCTGGTTGTACTGATATTTATTCTCGAAGAGTGCAATCTTAGGTTTGTTCTCTGGATTGAGCCCTGAGAAAATTTCTTCAATATACATTTTGGCAACTCTATTAGGAGTGCCTTTTAATGAATCATCGGTTAGGTCTAATCCCAAAACCTCCATTATCTGTGCAAACAATTCTGAAATTCTCCCCTTTTTCTCATGATCCGACAATACAAATGCATTCGCTTTCATAGGAGTTTCTAGCCCAGTATAAATGTGATCATCACCAATTTCTTCTTCAGAGAGTCCACTAAGTACGTTGTTGTTAGTAGGGGTATTCAACATAGTTTCTTGCTGTTTCATAAAGTTTAATTTTTAGCTCTAGGCTAGTTTCTAGCTCTGGTTTAAGAATATTATAGATCACCATAGCTATATTTTCTACAGTAGGATTTAAGCTTTCAAATTCTTTGACATCTACGTTTAGGTTTTTATGGTCAAACCTATTAAGTATCTTGTCTTTAATGAGATCAGAAAGAATCTTTGTGTCAATCACATAACCAGTCTCAGGATTACAAAAACCAATAATCTTTACTTCCAAATCATAATTGTGCCCGTGATAATTTGGGTTATTGCATTTACCAAAAACCTGAAGGTTTTTTTCATTACTCCAGTTATTATTATGTAGTCGGTGAGCAGCGTTAAAATGCTCACAACGGATAATAGCAGTTTTATTCATAAGTATACTGAGTCGAGGATATTTAAAAAAGAACGCTCGTGTAAAGATATTTATATTTTGTTTAATATTTCATTTTAATTGTTAAACAATAATTAAAACTATTAAATTTGTCAAATTAAATAGTGGACTCATGAACAAACAAGACCATAAAATACATATCATTGGTGCAGGAGTTAGTGGGCTCATAGCGGCGCGTGTTTTGGAAGGTGCTGGTTATAGTCCCATTATCATAGAAGCCACAGATCGTGTTGGCGGAAGAGTGAAGACAGATTTAGTGGAAGGGTATCAATTAGATCATGGATTTCAAGTATTACTTACGGCCTATCCAGCTGCACAGAAATACTTAGATATTGAAGCTTTAGAGCTGCAGTATTTTCTTCCAGGCGCAACCATCTTTCATAATGGTAACAAGCAAACCATTGGAGATCCTTTGAGGAATATATCCTTACTGCTACCAACACTTTTTTCAGATATAGGAACTTTTTCTGACAAATTTAAAGTACTCAAACTTAATAAGCTTTTAAAGAAAACGACCATCCCTGAGATTTTCGCAAAAGATGAAAAGACCACTTTTCAATATTTAAGTGATTTTGGTTTCTCGGAAGAAATGATACATCACTTTTTCACTCCTTTTTTTAGCGGTATCTTTTTAGAGGCTGAATTGGAAACGTCCAGTAGAATGTTTGAGTTCGTCTATAAAATGTTTGGAGAAGGTTTTGCAGCACTGCCTAAAGCAGGAATTGAAGCCATACCAAAACAGCTAAAAGATAGTTTGGAGCAAACAAGGTTTCAATTTAACACAAAGGTCAAAGCTGTTGAAGATGGCAACATAGTACTGGAGAATGGAGCCATATTAGAAAGCCATTTTACGATCATTGCAACAGCACCAAGTGCACTTCTTTCTCATCTAAAGCTTCGAGAAACTACATGGAAATCTTGTGATACACTATATTTTGAAACGAGTCGTCGCGTCATTACAAAACCACTTATTGGGCTGATGGCAAACAAGGATACTTTTATAAATAATATATTTTACCATACGAGCCTTTCATCACAATCAGCAGGCGCAAAGGAATTACTATCTGTAACAGTCGTAAAGGAACATGGATTATCAGAGAAAGTATTGATCATGACCGTTCAAAAGGAATTAGAAGAGTATTGTGGAGCAGATTCATATAGATTTTTAAAGCATTACTTTATACCGCAAGCGCTACCAAAGCTTCACGGATTACGCTACGAAATGCTTCCTTCTGAAACGAGAGTAAAAAGCGGTATTTTTATCGCAGGAGATACACAACTTAATGGTTCACTCAATGCAGCAATGATTTCGGGAGAAAAAACGGCTTTAAATATTGTTCAAACCTTGGCAGCTCATTCAAAAGATGATTAACTTACCTCTCAATTGCAAAAATGACCTACGCTTTGATACTATTTAACTCAAAAAAATAATTAGATGGAATATATAATTAGTGTGATCAAAATTGTTATTGCTGCCAGTATTATAAATGTATGGCTATTTCGGTTCAACCAATCAACAGTTTGGAGAGGAGGCAATGCAGGGAATATGAAGCAAGAGTTTGGTGCTTATGGCCTGCCGTTGTGGTTAATGTATGTAATTGGTGGATTAAAAGTAGTCTTGTCATTATCGCTTTTGGCTTCAATTTATTTTACGCAATTAGAGCAGCCTTCAGCATTTGGCTTAGCGATATTAATGCTAGGAGCAATTGGGATGCATATGAAAATAAGTGACCCTATTAAAAAATCATTGCCCGCCATTATATTTTTAGTATTGTCTTTAATCGTTGCATTAGTGCCTTAGATTAACAGCATATGTCGAGAAAACATGTAAAAAGATACCCATTAATAATCATAAAGATGAGGGAAGGTAAGCTTAATATAATGGAATCCTTAATCCTTAATCTCACGATAAAACCGAGTAGCATTTGTATCGTGAGTCCACCGGCCGCAATTAAACCTATTACAGGACTCGCAAATCCAAGAAGTAGAAAAACCCCGCCAAGTATTTGTAACAAACCCGTGATTTTTCGTTGAACATCGCTCAATCTAAAACGCTTGAATTCCACTTTCATTTTATGAGAATACAAGCAGTTATACCCATACAGCAAAAAAGAGAGTGCCGAAAAAAGAATTAAGAGGATGTGTAGGGTTTCCAAGTTATAACGAAGTGATATTAGTTCGAGTTACTCATAAATGAGTTGGGCATTTTGAAGGAAACTAGGATGAGGATCCAAATTATACTTTTCAGGGGAATATGAATAAAAATAGGACTTTGTTAGTGTCCACTAGGAATGGAATCATAATCTCTTTACGAACAGCATGCTCCTTCTATGAAATTAAACAGGGGCTTCATATTGCTTTAAAAGGTCTAGTGATGTATATACTAATGCTTTTTGGAGCGTCCCTTCAAGGACGACATAAGGGGCAACACCTGCTTTTTCTGCCTCCAACCATCTGGATATACACAAACACCATTTGGACCCAGCAACGAGTCCAGGGAACTGCCAGTGGGGAATGGGTGTGCTCAAATCGTTTCCTTTCGATTTAGTATATTCTAAAAATGCTGTCGTCATGATAGCACACACTACATGTGTACCCGTATCTTGAGACATTGTACGGCAGTACCCATCTCTAAAATATCCAGTTGCAGGTTCAGTGCAACAAGCCACTAGTTCCGTTCCTAGTACGTTTAATGGCATATCTTAAAATGCAGGATCAGGCCTACCTTTCAAGCGTATTTCAATTTTTTTCTTCTTCGCAGTTAAACGTTTCATAATATCCATAATGTTGGAATCCTTTGATTTTTTATAAACTTCGTTTAATGCTAATATCAAGCGTTTTGCCTCTCTTGATGCAGCCACTCTGTCGCTTGTAGACATATGGCTCATTTTTTCATTTTCAAAGGTGAGTGCCTCGTTTATTAAGTCCATAGTTCAATATTGTTTAGTCTAGGGCAAATTTAATTAAACAAACCCTTATTTTCTAATAAATACGATTGATTAAGATAATTTTAAGATAGTCCGAATCTATCGATACCTACCGATGTATTATATCTTTTTGCATAAATAGTCTTTCTATTCACACTATTAGTCAATCATTCAATTTTTTTATTCACTAATACGGCAGCATATTTTTTATAGGCTCCCAAGTCAATGTACAATTTAATAAAGGAAAATAGGGCTTAAGCAAGAAAGTTAAAGTATAAACTCCTATTTTCTGGGTATCGTATCCAGAATATGACAAATAGCTTCCATACGAGCAGGAGATTTTTTATTGGCATTTATGATTTTCCATGGTGCGATCTCAGTATCTGTTTTTACAAACATTTTTTGTTTGTAGTTAGTGTAATCATCCCACAATTCCTGGACTTTTTCATCTACAGCTGTTATTTTCCATTGTTTTTTTGGATCTTTCTTGATCTCTTTAAAACGCTTCGCCTGTTCTTTTTTAGTAATAGAGAAATAGCATTTAATGAGATACGTATCTGACTGTACCAGCATTTTTTCAAAGTCGTTTACCTGTGACATGAAAATAGCATATTCATGCTGTGTGCAAAAGTCATTTACAGGTTCTACTACCGCTCGATTATACCAACTTCGATCAAAAAAAACAATCTCTCCAGGATTAGGTAGAGCTTTGATATACCTCCTAAAATACCACTGTCCTTGCTCTTCCTCTGTTGGTTTTGTAAGTGCAACTACCCGAGATGTGCGAGGATTAAGGTGTTCTTTAAATCTTTTGATGGAACCACCTTTCCCTGCCGCATCGCGGCCTTCAAAGATGATCGCCACACGCATTTTTTTTCAGAAATATACTTTTGTAAATTTACAAATTCGGCCTGAAGTTCCAGTAATTCCGCTTCATACCTAAGATTATCAAATGTGTTTTGTATTGAGATTCCCTTCTTTTTCGCAATAGATATAAGGTCCTTTCTAGTTTTGGCTTGGGTAAGATCCTCAAGAGTAAACGGCATTCGCTTCCATTTAAAAAATTGATATATTCAAATATAAATGGTTCTATCCTTTTGAAATATGACATAAGTCAATAGTGTTTTTTACACTTTCCTGCCTACCGGGCAGGCATGTGCCAAAGCAGTTAGGAACGACCCTCCCAAATTGAATTTTTCAATGTGACAATGGACCGCCTGTAAACAATCAATCTGCAACATTTTCTGATGCTGTCACCTATTGCCTAAGGCTAATAGCCATTTAATTATTAACTATCTTTCATTTTATGTAACCATTATTCATTAAGTGACGTCTTATACTCGAATGACCCATCAAGACGACCAAATATTTATAGACCGAACACTGGCTGGAAACGTAAATGCGTTTGCAACCCTCGTAGATCGTTACAAAAGTTTGGTATTCACATTGAGTCTTCGTATGATGAAACAAACAGAAGAGGCAGAAGAAGTAGCCCAGGATGTGTTTATCAAGGCATTTCAGAAGTTAGGTTCATTTAAAGGCAATTCTAAGTTTAGTACTTGGTTGTATAGGATTACATATAATGCATGTTTGGATGCGCTTTCGCGAAAGCAAAATCAACCCACACATCATGCTGCCGAAATTAATGATGAGATCACAGAAGATCGAGTAGATAATATATTGGCGCAGCTAGAGCAAGAAGAATTAAGGACGCAATTGGAGGAGTGCATACAGCTATTACCAAAAGTTGACGCTTTTTTAGTAACTTTATATTACCTCAAAGAACAAACCTTAGCCGAAATTTCAGTAATCACTGGTTTGACTAAAAACAACGTTAAAGTCAAGATTTTCCGAAGTCGGAAGAAATTATATGAAATTCTGGAGGCTCGTCTGCCAGAAGAAATTAAAATGCGATATGAAAGATAGAATGGATGTGCGCTTAGAAGAAATGACGACTAAAATCGTCGAAGGAGCAGGGTTGAAAAAGCCAGCTACCGACTTTACAAGTCGGATCATGGGTGCTATTGAACTGCAGGCGCAATCTGTGACGACCATCTACACACCACTTATTTCAAAAAAAATGTGGTGGGTAATTGGTTTTGCTATCGCAGCTGTGGTGGGTTATATTGTATCAACAAACATGCAGTTGACAGTGATGCAAGAAGCAGTAAGCACGATGAGTAGCGAACTACCAAAATGGGAAATGCCCAAGTATGAATTGGATGTTGCCGTTCCCAATACACTGGTGTATGGAGTTTTAATTATGGCCATACTTATTGCGATTGAAATTCCTCTATTAAAAAGACAATACAACTGGTAAACCTATGCGCCTAAGAGATAAAAAAAAGGGGTTCGATACATATATCGAACCCCTTTTTAATTTTTAAACTTCAAGTTTCTTATATACCTGTATAATTCTGTGGGGTAATAGCGCTCAATTCTTGTTTAATGGCATCAGAAACATCTAATGTTTGAATAAATTCACCAATAGAAGCTTTCGTAATTCCACTATTTACTCGGGTCAATGCTTTCAATGCTTCATAAGGATTCGGATAAGCTTCACGACGCAAAATTGTCTGAATTGCCTCGGCTACAACCGCCCAATTATTTTCTAGGTCTGCAGCGATTTTTGATTCATTTAAAAGAAGTTTATTCAACCCTTTTAAAGTAGATTGTAATCCTATGAGCGTGTGTCCTATAGGTACTCCAATATTGCGCAGTACCGTACTGTCTGTAAGATCTCGTTGTAACCTTGAAATAGGTAACTTGGCAGATAGATGCTCAAAAATGGCATTGGCAATACCAAGATTTCCTTCACTATTTTCAAAATCAATAGGATTCACTTTATGTGGCATCGCACTAGAGCCAACTTCTCCTTTTTTGATCTTCTGTTTGAAGTAATCCATAGAAATATAGGTCCAAAAATCACGATTCAAATCAACAAGGATCGTGTTGATACGTTTCAGACCATCAAATAAAGCAGCCATGTGGTCATAGTGCTCAACTTGTGTTGTTGGGAAGGAATGTTGCATGCGCAACGTATCATGAACAAAACTGTGTCCAAATGCTTTCCAATCAATCGTTGGATAGGCGACTTTATGGGCATTGAAATTTCCGGTAGCACCGCCAAATTTGGCTGCACTTGGAATATCGTTCAATAGATTTAATTGCTCTTCAATACGGACTACAAAAACCTCAATTTCTTTTCCTAAACGAGTAGGAGAGGCTGGCTGACCATGGGTGCGAGCCAACAAAGGAATATTTGCCCATTCATCAACCAATTGCTTTAAGTGATCAACAACTTCAAGAAGTTGAGGAATGTACACTTGATTGACTGCATCCTTAAGACTTAAAGGGATTGCCGTATTGTTGATGTCCTGAGAGGTCAAACCAAAGTGAATGAATTCTTTATGTTCAGAAAGGCCAAGACCATCAAATTTATCTTTGATGAAATATTCCACGGCTTTAACGTCGTGATTGGTCACCTTTTCGATGTCCTTGATCGCTTGTGCGTCAGCAGTAGTAAACTCCGAGTATATTTCGCGTAAAGCGATAAAAGAATGTTTATTTACAGCTTCTAATTGTGGAAGCGGTAATTCACACAAAGCGATAAAATATTCAATCTCAACTTTGACTCTATATTTTATAAGTGCTTCTTCCGAAAAGAAAGGGACTAAGGATTCCGTTTTTGAAGCGTATCGCCCGTCTATAGGTGAAATAGCTTTCAATGGTGACAACGACATATTTTGCGTGTTTTTGTAAAGGGGGCAAAGATAATCATTCTAAGAGGTTTAGCCAATGAACATATCGTAAAAAAAGAAGGACCGCTGGCTAGCGGTCCTTCTTCTCTAAATACCTCTAAAATATTCGATTTATTCTAAATATAAGCCGTAAACATATAGCCTTAAGCCTTCATTATGAAGAAGATGAATCTATCTTAAAGTATTCCCCTCGCCTTAATCTCCAGATACTTGTTAATCGTATTTACAGTAAGATCTTCAGGATTGGTAAGAATGGTCTGAATTCCATATTTTTCGAGCGTTGCTGCCATGACTTTTTTATCATAATCGGATTTCTGAGCAATGGTCTTGTGGTATACCCTTGGCAGATCTTCAGCGGGTGACTCAAGTAATTCATCCAATTCTGTGTTTTTGAAAAAGATAACGACAAGTATATGCTTTCGCGAAAGCGCTTTTAAATACCCCATCTGACGCTCCAACGCTGAGATATGCTCAAAATTGGTGTACATAAGAAGTAAACTGCGTTGGGTAACCTTGCGTTTAATCTGATTGTATAAGGTGCCGAAATCACTGTCCAAAAACCGCGTATTAATATTGTACAATACTTCAAGGATGGTATTTAAATGTACTTTTCGACTGCTAGCAGGTAAGTGATTTTTGATGTTTTCGGCAAAGGTGATCATACCTACTTTGTCTTTTTTCTTTAAGGCGATATTTGCAAAAGCGAGCGTACTATTGATAGAATAATCCAACAATGACATTCCTTCAAAAGGCATTTTCATGGATCGACTTGCATCTATCAGACAGTAAATAGGTTGTGATTTTTCATCTTGGAATTGGTTGATCATCAAATTCCCATGTTTTGCAGTCGCTTTCCAATTGATGGTCCGTACATCATCACCAGGGACATAATCTTTGATCTGCTCAAACTCCATAGTATGACCAATGCGCCGCATCTTTTTCATCCCCATAAGTGTCAACCGATTGTCCAAAGCCAGAAAAGCATACTTCTTCATTTGGATAAAAGAAGGGTAGACTTTAACCATTTGGTCTTTCTCAAAAGTGAATCTTCGCTTTACGATACCGTAGCGCGAACTCGCATACACATTTAAATTTCCAAATACATATTCGCCTCTATCTACAGGGCGGAGGTCATAAGAAAATGACTTGCTTTCCTTGGCTGGAATATTCATTTCTTTAACAAAATCTCTCTTTTGAAATTGGACAGGGATCTCATCTATGATTGTGAGATCTACTTCAAAAGGGTAGTGGTTTCGCAGCTGAACCGTCAATGCATTTTCATCGCTGTTTGAGAATTTTTCGGGCAACTGCCGTTCTGCAACTATGGGCTGCTTGCCTCTAAAGAGCAAGACGCAATCCAAAAAGAAAAGGAGCCACAACGCCCAAAAAGCCAGCCAAGCTATAGTGTATATAGCATTGAACCAATAGGAACTTAAAAATAAAAAAGCAATCCCAGTCAAGGTATAAAAAAACCGTGGGTGCAGATATAAGGATTTTATGAATCGGATGATCGTCAAATTATCGAGGGATTTCAACAGATTGTACAATCATATCGATGACTTGCTCAGTAGTCATGCCTTCCATTTCTCGTTCAGGAGATAGGATCAAACGATGCCTCATGACCGGAGTCACAGCGCGCTTAATATCTTCAGGAATTACAAAATCACGGCCAGCAATGGCAGCAAATGCTTTGGAAGCATTCATAATCGATAAGGAAGCACGTGGAGACCCTCCTAAATACAGATGCGGATGTGTTCTCGATTTGACTACAATCTCTGCGATATAGTTCAAAATCTTCTCTTCGATAATCACTTCTTGCGTTTGCAATCTGAATTTATTCAGTTTTTCTGGGGACAATACTGCCGTAATATCCTTTTGTGGCGCTGCACCTTTACGGTCATGATGACTTTGAAGAATGGCTACTTCTTGGTCTAGTGTTGGGTAGTCGACTTTAATTTTGAAGAGAAAACGATCTAATTGGGCTTCAGGTAATGGATAGGTTCCTTCTTGCTCAACAGGGTTTTGTGTTGCCAGTACCATAAAGGGAGGATCGAGCAGGTACCGCGTTCCATCCATTGTAATTTGTCGTTCTTCCATCACTTCAAAAAGAGCTGCTTGCGTTTTGGCAGGTGCACGGTTGATCTCATCAATGAGTACAATATTAGAGAAAATAGGTCCCTTGCGGAACTCAAATTCGCTATTCTTCATGTTCAAGACCGAAGTTCCCAACACATCCGAAGGCATCATATCTGGTGTAAATTGTAGTCGGCTGAAATTCGTATCTAACGTTTTTGCAAATAACTTGGCCGTAACCGTTTTTGCAATCCCAGGAACCCCTTCTATCAATACGTGGCCGTCTGATAGCAGTGCTACGATGAGCAATTCTATAAATTCATGTTGCCCTATAATTATTTTACCGAGTTCTGCTCTTACGGCTTCTGCTGCGTGACGTAAATCTTCGAGAGGTATTCTATTCTCAAAAGATAGTTTGTCGTTTTCAGACTGCTCAAGTGCAGTGCCATCAATGAGCTCATCCGACGTGCTAGCCGTCTGCTCCGACGCGTTTTCTGAGGCTTTTAAATGATCATTTTTGTGTTTTTCAGCGTCCATATTATGCATTTTTAAAAGCTTCAATAAGCTTGTTTAATCGTAATAGTTGTTCTTGGGAAACGCTTCCCATAGCTAAAATCCCTTCGATATATTGAAATAACTGTCCTGTTTCTTCCTTGGAATTCCCTGATTTCAAATGTACTTTATTCAGGAAGGCAGCATCTCTTTTTCCTGTATTCACATAGTATTCACTGCGTGCAAAATCAAAGAAGTAATTAATCTGGTGATACGCAATACTGGTATGATCTTTCTTATCTAGATACATCCCAGCGATCGTCTCTGTAAATTCTATGGTTTTATTGGGCAGTGGTGTTACAATAGGGATTGCCCGTTGTTTTCTCTTTCCTTCAAAAAACACCCATAACAACACCCCAATAATCAACATATAATAGGCCCATTTCATATACCTGTTATTGAGAAAAACGTAGAGCGGGGATGTTTGTGAGGCTTTCCCATTGTTGTAATGATTATCCCAATAAATAGGGCGATCTGTCGGAAGGTATTTAAGGACTCCTTCTAGATAGTCGTAATTATCATTGCGCAACATAGCGTAGTTTGTAAACGCCTCGGGCATGAGGTGTAATAAGATTTTTCCTTTTCCAAAAGCCTGTGATATAAAATGAATCTTTGGTTCCTCCATATGCAAGGTATCTTCTTTACTCAGGTCAAATTCTCCTAAAACAACTGTTTTCAAGGTGTCAATTTCATCAAAAGAAGTTGCCCCAATTTCTAAGTCAATATAGTATGCATGGTCTTTTTTTAGACTGGGGTTAGATAATTGAAAAAGCGGTTTACGTTGTAAATTATCAAGGTCATAGTATGTTTCCGTATCCAAGTGTAAGGTATCTAAGATACGTTTACCAACACTCGCACTGGCTACAAACAAGGTGTTTCCCTGCGCAACCCAATCGAGCATTCGATCTGCTTCTGCATCATCAAAAGAAATGAAATTATTGATAAAAAAGTAGGTACCTTGCACTACCTCACTACTATCTGCAAGGAATAAGTATGGAGGTTGATTCACTTCTTTTAACTGATCTTTTTCTAGGTGTTCTTCAAGACTATTGTATAAGACATAGGTGCCGTATGGAATCTTATCAGAATGAGCATAACTCGGAAACCAATTAATAGGTGCTTTCTCTGTGGACTCTAAGTAAATGAGTACCGCAAAAAGGAATAGCAAACAGCCGCTTATTATTTTGAATTTAGGGGTCATAAGCTGCTATTCAGATTATTGAATGCTGTTTGCGCTTTCGCGAAAGCCGGAGCATCCAAGGTGAAACTGCCATACCAAATGTAATCGTAAAGATCTGTTACCCTTCTAAATTGCTGACGAATTTTAGGATCTTCAATCTCGAAAATATATTCATGATTGGTTTTTTGTACTTGCCAATCGATCATCTCTTGTCCAGAAAGTTGCTGCAAGGCGAGTAAGTAATAATAGCGAATAGCCAAACGGTATTGCCCGTTTGTTAAGGCTGTATCAATCAAGCCCTGTATGTCTTGATTCTGAATAATGTCCTCATCGTTCCCCATGAACGTTTGTGGAGCCTTTAATTTTTCAAAAACGAGTCTATTACTATCGATACGCAAGAATAGCCACACCATGCCACCTAAAAAAAGGCCTAATAAAATATAGGGAAGTACCTGTATAAGTCCGCCCCAAAAACCCGTAGCAATACTATCTCCAAAAAGCCAACGCATAAAGGCATAATAAAGATCATTGAGCCAACTTTTGAATTTGGTCCATGCATTGTCCGCTTCTTCAGCCTCTTTATAATTGAAGTCTTCATCTTTTTTATAAGATTCAAGGAGCGTTTTATCAAGGGCTACATCAGGTAAGGTTTGGGTATCGTATACAATCTCCTTTTGCGTCATTGGATTTTCCTGAGAATAGGGTACAGGGAGGGTTTTCGCGCAAAGCGAACCATAAAAAAAGAGTAAAAAGAGCAGATGTAATTTCATAAGGCTAGTTACCGATCGTATCAATTTCTGCTAGGGAGCCACTTTGGGTCTTATGTTCAGATAGATTAAAGAAAATAAGATTATAGGTAATAGCCATTACGATGTATAAAATGTAGGAAGCAGCATTGGCTATAGTTTGTAGTAGAATAAAGACCCAATCGATTACTTGCGAAGGATCTGATAAACTACCTTCTTGAGATAGCAAAATTGTTTTGGTCATCACATAAATAAGCATTGGTATCTGAAATGTGATATTTATCACATAAATGAGCACTGTCTGCACAATGATCGTGAAAAAAGTGATCCACCAAAATTCTTTAATAAGACGCCCACTTTCATAAAATGAATCCGTGATACTCATATCACTATGTGTCATGGCTTGATAAATGACGGACCATCGTATAGCAAAGTAGAGGATAGCTACAAACCCTAGTAAGATGAGCATTACGCCTAGAACTACAGACACATTTATCAAGAGAAACCCTGGCAGCATACAGAGTATAGCAACCCCCGCAAGCAACAAAACTTGGGCAAAGCCCAAACCGATGTAGGAACCCATTTTTTTCTTGTATGAGGTCATTACATCCTCTATTTCGGGGGCTCCGTTTTGAATTGTATAGGCTTTAATGTATTCTGAAATGCTACCATACAATGTGGCTGTGTAGATTACTATACTTGCAAACATGGCAAAAAGACTAATTAGGATACTCCCAATATTTAAGCTATTAAATCCATCCTGTGCCCAGGAGAAAGCATTTAGGCCTGCCGAAGCATAGGCATAAAAAGCTGCTGATACGAGAAGTAGTACAAAAGGGATGAGGGAGGTGCGCATTAATAGTTTGGCAATGGACTTTATATTCTTACGTAAAAATTTAAAAGTATCGCCAATGATTTGACCGAGCTCCCGCTGCTTTCTGAACGTGATTATTTCTGATGTTTTCATAAATCTAGAGTGGGTATTTTAGGTTGGCCTGCAATCGCTTTTAGTTCTTGTATGTGCACGCGACGTGGGTATATCACATAGTAAAAAAGTATAATAAACAAGGAAACACTAATGATAGCGATAGCTAGCCAATCTGGCATCTCTGTATGCCTAGTAACGAACCCTTCTAGGAAACCAGCGACCACGAACAAAGGAATAGTACTCACGATAATTTTGAGGCCATTTTTTATACCTCTTTTAAAGGACTCCAGTCGTGTATAAGTGCCGGGAAATAATAGACTATTTCCAAGAACCATTCCAGCACTGCCAGCAATGATAATCACAGATATTTCGATGGTACCATGAATCCAAATGGTACGCATCGATTCCCAAAGTAGCCCTTGTTCATAAAAGAAATATTGAAAACTTCCCAGCATGACTGCATTACTCATTAGAATGTATAAGGTGCCAATGCTAAAAAGTAGCCCATACGCAAAGGCCATAATTGCAACCTTAATATTATTGATGGTGATACCGATAAACATTCCAAGTTCATTAGCATCTTTGTAGACGGCCATGGGGTCTCCTTTATCAATATTGTCTAAGGTCATGTTTACATAGCGATCGCCAAGAATGGATCTCACAAAATCCCCATCGGTGGCAGCACTATAGACTCCTATCGCTGTGAATAGTCCAAAAGTGAGAAAGGCGATAAGCAATTGCCTTTGATATTGATACATAAGCAAAGGGAACTCTTTTGTAAAAAAGGTTATGAAGCGTTTGCTCGACTCTCTTTTGGTTTTGTAAATGATCTGATGCGACTGTACCGCTAAGTGATTTAAATAGACAAGTGTCTTACTTTCAGGGTAAAATGTTTGCGCATAACTCAAATGGTCTGTTACCTCAATGTATAGACTTGAAAGTTCGTCGGGAGTAATTTGAGTTTTGTTGATAAGAACATTTTCAAATCTTAACCATTTATCCTTATTTTGCTTGACAAAAGCAGCTTCGCGCATGCAGAGTATTGTTTAAAGAGTAAAGAAAAGAATATATGGATAACTTTCAAATAGAAACAGCCCAAAATGTAAGCATTTATCAAAATGTTGCAGGAATAGGGGAGCGATTGCTTGCATTCTTGATTGACTTCCTCATTATGGTGGCTTATTTCTTTTTGACAACTTTTTTAATTGGTGCATTTGCTTCTGATACTAAAGACAGTTGGGAAATTACTTCCTTCATGATGGTTTTGAATTTACCGGTCTACTTGTACTCCCTTTTATTTGAAACGCTTTGGGATGGTAAAACTCCTGGAAAGAGTGCCATGAAGCTCAAAGTGGTAAAGCTAGATGGCTCTAAACCTGGTTTAGGAAGCTTCTTTGTGCGATGGATTCTTCGGGTTATTGATATTTTGATGAGTACGGGAGGTATTGCTGTTGTGACTATACTGTTAAATGATCGCGGACAACGACTGGGAGATATTGCTGCTGGAACTACCGTTATCAGTGAAAAAAAGAGAGTGTCCCTTCGAGAAAATTTACTCGTGGATATTCCTGAAGGTTATGTGCCAGCGTATCCGCAAGTAACTGTTTTTAATGATAAAGATATGCAGACAATAAAGACCTTGTATACCAATGCAAGAAGGAACGGAAATCACAATGTGATTGTGAAATTGTCGGATAAGGTAAAGACCATGATGAGTGTGGAACCTCAAGAGCAGCCAATGGATTTTGTGAACCGTGTGATTTTAGATTATAATTTTTATACCCAACAATAATGGATTTTCTTACCATCGTCGATATTTTAGGAACTGTTTCATTTGCCATTTCGGGAGTACTTACCGCGATGCATAAACGGATGGATGTTTTTGGGATCCTAATTATAGCCTCTGTAACAGCTGTTGGTGGTGGTACTTTACGAGATCTACTCATTGGGAAGATGCCAGTTACTTGGATGATGGATATGACCTTTGTTTATGTGATTATGGGGGCATCACTCTTTGCTATAGTCTTTAGAGAGCAGTTGCGATATTTCAGAAAGTCTTTGTTTTTATTCGATACCATAGGGATTGCCTTGTATACTACTGCCGGTGTTCAAATAGGACTAGCTG
Source organism: Dokdonia sp. (assembly GCA_047630395.1). Classification (GTDB taxonomy): domain Bacteria; phylum Bacteroidota; class Bacteroidia; order Flavobacteriales; family Flavobacteriaceae; genus Dokdonia. The sequence goes on along the minus strand of JBLHXM010000007.1, from coordinate 19,659 downwards.
CCGATTTACACCCTATCGTCTGCGTACTTTTAGGCACCATGTCGGCTTGTTTTGGAGGAGTACTTCGAGATATTTTATGTAATGAAATACCTATTATTTTTAGGAAAGAGATATATGCAACAGCATGTATTTTTGGAGGTATTGCGTATCTAATACTTCATAAATTGGGTATGGAACAAATGATCACAACCGTAGTATCCGGATTAGTGGTGGTTGCAGTGCGTATTCCTGCAGTTATCTTCAAATGGAGATTACCTTCTGTATATCGCTTGCCTGAAGAAAAAAGCTAGAACCCAAAAACGCCCTTCGAAAAGGGCGCTATAACCTAACAGACTCTTTAGAAAGTAGGTTATATAAATATCTATGAAGGCTAATTCAAATAATCTATACAATCTTCTCCACTTTTGGCGTTGAGCATGTTATACCTATATAGACGCATATTTTGTTAAAATGTTTCATTCGTTTCATTAAAAAAAAGTTAATTTATGAGATTCTAGAACAAACAAAACCCCAAACGTTAAAAGTCCGGGGTTTTAGTTAGAAGACCGAATAATTAACACTAACCATCAAAACGAATTATTAGCCTTCTAACTGTAAGAATTCTTATACTATAGACGTAAATTAAGATGAACTGTTACACGATTTTTTATTTTTAACTTTGATTTATGTTAAAACATACCTTGGTGTTAGGCGCTTCCTTAAAGCCCAATCGATATTCGAATATTGCTATTGAGCGATTACGCTCTTATAGTCAGCCAGTTAATGCCATTGGATTGGTGTTGGGAACCGTTTTAGATGTAGAAATTGAAACTTTCGATTCCGCTTTCGCGAAAATGGAAGAAAGCAAAAAAGAAGATGTAAATGCTCTTGTTGGACGCTATCATACGATTACATTATATCTCAACCCGAAAAGACAAGAAGCTTACTACAATTATATCATCGCTTTAAAGCCAAAGCGCATTATTTTTAATCCAGGCACCGAGAACCCCGTATTCTATAAACTCCTCGATGAAAATAGCATTAACTATGAAGTAGCTTGCACCTTAGTCCTTCTTGCGACGAATCAATATTAGTCCAATAAAAGTGAGCAGCCCATTAAATATTAGAAGCTCATAACCGATTTGATATCCGCCTAGATTTTCTACGGGAATATTCGCTACAACAGCACTTAGGATCACAGAAACAAAGGTTACGACCCATACCCATTTATCTTTGATCGCCCATTTTGTAAAGATTCCAAAAGCAAAGAGGCCAAGTAAAGGACCATAGGTATAACCGGCCACCGTAAGGAGTTTATCGATGACTGTACTATCATTGAGGGCATTAAAAATAAGGACCACTATCACAAGTAATAAAGACATCCCAATATGGGTTTGCTTTCTGATTCTCTTTTGTGCTCCTTCCGACCGTTTACCAATATTTAGAAAATCAATCGCAAAAGAAGTCGTCAATGCGGTCAATGCACTGTCTGCACTGGAATAAGCAGCAGCAATAAGTCCTAGCAGGAATACAATAGCTAAAGAAACACCAAGACCACTATGTAAGGCAATTTCAGGGAACAGTAAATCGGTTCTGATTTTACCATCCATCATTGGGATTTCAATGCCATTCTTAGCGGCATAAATAAATAAAAGAGCCCCGAGTAAAAGGAATGCAAAATTGACAACGACAAGCACCACTGTAAAAGAGATTACATTTTTCTGAGAATCCTTTAAGGAAGGGCAGGTGAGGTTCTTTTGCATCATATCCTGATCCAGGCCAGTCATACAAATCGTGACAAACATCCCTCCAAAAAAGTATTTCAAAAAGTGATTTTTAGCCAAAAAGTCATCCATAAAGAACACCTGATTGTAAGATTTTATTTCTTCTGAAGCTAAGAATTCGCCAAAAGACCAATCCAATGCATCCAGTATTAAGAACATCGAAACACCCATCGCGACAAGCATAAATAAAGTTTGTAAAGAATCTGTCCAAACAATGGTTTTAATACCTCCCCGAAAGGTGTATAACCAAATCATAGCTACCGATAATATGACGGTAACAGCAAAAGGAATGTCATAGGCATCAAATACAAATCGCTGCAAAACAATAGCCACTAAATACAATCGGAAACTAGCTCCAATGACTCTAGAAATAAAGAAAAAGAAGGCGCCTATCTTATAACTTACAACGCCAAACCGTTGTTCTAAATACTCATATATAGAGGTGACATTGAGACGATAATAAATAGGAAGTAAGACATAAGCAATGACTGCATAGCCCAGGACATAGCCCAAAACTACTTGGAAATATGCAAATTGACCTCCCTCAACGGCACCTGGAACAGAAATAAATGTAATGCCTGATAACGAAGCGCCTATCATTCCAAACGCCACCAAATACCAAGGAGATTTGCCGCTAGCTTTAAAGAAATCCGTGTTAGAGTCTGATTTGCCCGTGAAATAGCTAATGAGCATTAAAACACCAAAATAGCCAGCGATAAGAAGGAGAATGTGGTAGGGTTGCATACAGAATTATTTGTTCCTACGAATATAGGTTTTAAAGAGGAATCCAACGAACAACAGGAAAGGGTTTAGACGCTTTTAATGCATTTGCAAAGCTGCTTCTGTGTGTCTGATCTCAATTTTCCTTACATGAGGATAGTGGAAAAGAAAATGGAAGCTTATTTTTACAGAGGATGAAAAATAATCGCAGGCTTATTATTATTGGATTACTACTCTTTGTACAAATGGGTGCCGTGCGATTGCTTGCTCAATTTCCTGAGTTTATTGAAAACTACTACAGTAATGGATTGTATCCAATACTGTCTAAAGGGTTCCGATATGCTTTAGGCTGGTTGCCTTTTTCGTTTGGGGATCTGATGTATGCAGCTTTGATCATTTTAGGGGTGCGTGCCATTGTACTCCTCTTTAAAAATCGCTTCCGAACCTATAAAAGTTTTTTTTTAAAGGCCTTTGCACTGGCTTCAATTGTCTATGGCGCTTTTCATCTACTCTGGGGACTCAATTATTATCGCCTTCCATTACACGCTTCTTTAGGGATTGAGAGCGAGTATACAACCGAAGAGCTCATTGGTCTTACTGAGAAATTAATTGCAAAAAGTAATCAGTTGCATACTGAACTTGCGGTCAATGACAGTAGTGGGGTTGTGTACGCTTTCGCGAAAGCGGATATCTACAAGAAAACGCTAGACGGTTATGTTGCCTTACAATCGCAGTTTCCTACATTAGAATATCCGCCTAAAAGTATAAAAACATCTTTGTTGAGCTACCCCCTCTCTATTATGGGATATAGTGGATACCTAAACCCGATTACCAATGAGGCTCATATCAATGGATATATACCCATGTATAGGTATCCAGTGGTGAGCTGTCATGAACAAGCACACCAATTGGGGTATGCTAAAGAGAATGAAGCCAATTTTGTAGCTGTAATGGCTACGCTCAGTAATGAAGATCTACACTTTCAATACTCTGGAAGTATTTTTGCATTGCGCTATTGCTTAAATGATCTCTATCGAAGAGACGCTGAACTAGGTGCGAAGTATCGCGATACAATCCGACCTGGTATTTTTGCCAATTACCGAGAATCGCGATACTTTTGGGAGCGTATGGAAAATCCGTTGGAGCCCTTTTTTAAGTATTTCTACTCTGGGTATCTTAAGGCAAATAATCAACCAGATGGCTTAAAAAGTTATAGCTATATGGTTGCGCTTTTGGTGAACTATGATAAGCATTTTCCTACATCATTTTGATGTTAAAGATATCTTAATTAACAGTGTGCTATTAGGGCGTCAGCTATCTTTAAGACTTAAACCAAACCAAAAATTTATGTTTTTCAAACCATTATCCTTCCTAGGGATAATTTTGTGCTCGGTAACTCTTTGTGCACAGGATTATTTTCCCAAGAATGACGGGGTACATTCTCAAAACAACAATTACACCGTCTTTACAAATGCCGAGATTCATACCTCGCCTACAGAAATTATTAAAAAAGGGACACTGGTCGTTAAAGACGGCAAAGTAGTGAGCGTTGGGAAATCAGTGACCATTCCAGCTAATGCTGTGGTCGTAGATCTCAATGGAAAATCGATCTATCCTTCTTTTATAGATATCTATTCAGACTTTGGAGTAAAAAAACCAAAACGTGAAGCAGGTGGTAGGCGTACAGCACAGTATGAAGGTACTCGTGAAGGATATTATTGGAACGACCATATTCGTCCAGATCAAAATGCCTTAACCTCTTTTAAATATGATGATAAAACAGCAAAGGCGCTTTTGGAAGCTGGTTTTGGTGTTGTCAATACGCACATGCATGATGGTATCGCACGCGGAACAGGAATGCTGGTCGCTCTAAATACGGAAGGAGATGACGCTTCTAGAATTATTTCTACGCGTTCTGGGAATCACTTTTCATTTGATAAAAGTGTTCAATCTCGCCAGTCTTATCCTGGTTCCATAATGGGAAAAACAGCTTTGATTCGTCAAATGTATCATGATGCTGCCTGGTATAAACAAGGAAAAGTATCCACCAAAGATTTAAGCCTTGAAGCAATCAATGGCAATACTGATATGGTGCAAATTTTTGAAGGTGAAGGATTATATGATGCTTTGCGTATCGATAAGATTGGAGATGAATTTGGAGTCAACTACCTGATTGTAGGTGGGGGTGACGAATACCAGAGAATGAATGAAATAAAAGCTGCAAATCGCACCTTTATCTTACCTATTAATTTCCCGGCTGCCTATGATATGGAGAATCCATACGATGCAGCGTATGTGTCATTAGGTGACATGCGTGTTTGGAATCAAGCACCTACCAACCCGAAACAACTACAGGATAATAATATCGAATTTGCCTTGACTACTTTTTCTTTGAAGTCTCCTAAAGACTTTAAAGAAAATGTGATGAAAGCAATCAAATATGGTCTTTCGGAAGAGAATGCACTAGCCGCTTTAACCACAATCCCTGCCCGTCTTATGGGACAGGCTGATAAAGTGGGAAGCTTAAAGAATGGTGCTTGGGCAAATTTTATGATTACAGATGGAGCTATTTTTGACGAAAAAACGAAGATCTACGAACATTGGATTCAAGGGAATAAAACAGTTCTTAAGGACATGAATGTTGTAGATGTTGATGGGGAGTATACCCTTAGTATAGGAGCGAATACTTATAATCTAACCGTTAATAAGTCGACGCAAAAAGCGACTGCAGCACTCAAAAAAGGAGATGAGGAGCTACCTAGCGAATTTAGTTATGCTGATGGCTGGATGAATCTAGCCTTTGCAGACGGTGATCAAAAATTTACAAGATTAGTTGGAAATGCTAGCAGCGGACTTTCAGGAAAAGCCATACTCGCTGATGGTTCTGAGCAAGCATATACGGTTACTAGAAATGGAGATGTAGACGATAAAGATAAAAAAGATAAGGATAAGAAGAAGGACGCTCCAGAAGTGATGCCAATGACCTATCCTAATCTTGCTTTTGGTTTTAAAAACAAACCTAAGCAACAAGATATGCTCTTTAAAAATGTGACCGTATGGACCAATGAAGCCGATGGTATTATTGAAAACACCAATGTGCTTATTAAAGATGGAAAGATCAGTGCTATTGGAACCAACCTAAAAGCTGGACGTGCTCAAGTAATAGACGGAACCGGAAAACACCTTACCGCAGGAATCATCGATGAGCATTCGCATATTGCGGCTTTCTCAATCAATGAAGGAGGACAGAACTCCTCAGCTGAGGTTCGTATGGCAGATGCCATCAATCCAGATGATATTGATATCTACCGCAATTTAGCCGGAGGAGTAACTGCTATTCAGTTGCTTCACGGTTCTGCAAATCCTATTGGCGGACAAAGTGCAGTGATCAAGCTTAAATGGGGAAGCTCTATTGATGATATGGTTTTGGAAGACAAAAAGTTTATCAAATTTGCCTTAGGGGAAAATGTAAAACAATCCAACTGGCAAAGCTTTAGCCGATTCCCACAAACAAGAATGGGAGTAGAGCAACTATTTGTAGATTACTTCCAAAGAGGAAAAGAGTATGAAGCCAAAAAGAAAAGCGGACAACCATATCGCGTAGATGAAGAACTTGAAGTGATTGTAGATATCCTCAATCAACAACGAGCGATCTCTTGTCACTCTTACGTGCAAAGTGAGATCAATATGCTCATGAAAGTGGCCGATGATTTTGACTTTAGAATCAATACGTTTACACACATTCTAGAAGGGTATAAAGTCGCAGACAAAATGAAAGAACACGGAGTGGGTGCTTCTACCTTTAGTGATTGGTGGGCATATAAATACGAGGTGAACGATGCGATTCCTTACAATGCTGCAATTATGCACAATCAAGGGATAACAGTAGCAATTAACAGTGATGACGGTGAAATGTCAAGACGTTTGAATCAAGAGGCTGCCAAGTCTATCAAATACGGAGGGATCTCAGAAGAAGATGCTTGGAAGTTTGTGACCTTAAATCCAGCAAAACTTTTACACCTAGACAGTACGGTAGGAAGTATCAAAGTAGGGAAGGACGCCGATGTAGTTTTATGGAGTGACCATCCGTTGTCAATAAAAGCTATTGCCGAAAAGACAATCATTGAAGGGACTGTATATTTCGACATCGAAAAAGATGCCGAGATGCGCAAAACAATGCAACAAGAGAAAAACAAACTAACTACCATGATGCTTGCTGAAAAGAATAAAGGTCTCAAAACAAAGGAGCCTACAAAGAAGGAAAAGCAACAGATGCATTGTGACACAATGGAAACAGCCTACTAAAATGAAAAAGTTAACACATATACTCGCAAGTTTATGCCTATTGATCACTTCAGTAGCCATAGCACAACAAACGCCAGCTCCGGTGCAAACGGGTGCTTATACTATTCTGGGAGCTACCGCTCATATCGGAAATGGAGCCGTTATCGACAACTCGGTGATTATCTTTGAGAATGGTAAAATAACGGCCATTGCAGATGCGATGACTAGTAAAATAGAACAAAAAGGAACGATTATCCAAGCAAAGGACCAACATGTATATCCAGGATTTATCGCGACCAATACGACCTTAGGTCTTATTGAAGTTGCCGCTGTACGTTCCACAAATGATGATGATGAGATAGGGGCTTTTAATCCACATATTAGAGCAATTGTTGCATACAACGCCGAATCCAAAGTGGTAGAGAGTATGCGTCCTAATGGAGTGCTTATGGCGCAAACAAGACCGCGGGGAGGAAATATTTCTGGAACGTCGTCAATTGTGCAGTTAGACGCATGGAATTGGGAAGACGCTGCTTATAAAGCGGATGAAGGTGTTTTCTTGAATTGGCCAAGTAGTATGCGACGCGGTCGCTGGTGGATTGGTGAAGAGCCTGGATTCAAGCCGAACAAAGACTATCAGAAAGATATCGATGCGATTAAAGTATTCTTTAACGATGCATCAGCTTATGCCAAAGGTAGCACGGATAAAAACCTTCCTTTTGATGCCATGAAAGGCGTGATGAATGGAACACAGAATGTATATGTACAAGCAAATGCAGAACGTGAAATTTTAGATGTGATCGCTTTCGCGAAAGCAATGAACTTGTCAAATGTAGTCCTCGTAGGAGGATATCAAGCAGATAAGGTTGCAGCCCAATTGAAAGCCAATAATATGCCTGTGATTTTACAGCGCGTACAAGATTTGCCTAAAATGGATGACCATGACTATGACTTGCCGTACAAGCTCCCAAAACTATTGACAGATGCAGGCGTAACAGTAGCCTTGGGTTATGATGGTGAATACTGGCAGGTACGTAATCTTCCTTTTTATGCGGGACAAGTAACTCAGTTTGGAATGTCTGACGAAGAGGCGTTAAAACTAATTACATCCAATCCAGCAAAAATAATGGGGATTGATGCAACGGTTGGAACCTTGGAAGTTGGAAAGGACGCTACCTTGTTTATTTCAAAAGGAAATGCCTTAGATATGCGAGGAAATCAAATTTCTAGAGCCTTTATTCAAGGGCGTGATTTGAGTTTGGAATCGCATCAAACAGAACTTTGGAAGCGATATAGCGAGAAGTATACGCGTGATTAACACACCATTGAAGAATGTAAAAAGCCCCAATTGTTCATTAACTATTGGGGCTTTTTGTATGTAAAAGAAACAACCGCTACTCTACAAATATTCCATTTTCTGGCTTGGCAAAAAGCATCCCATCAAGTTGGGTCTCTGTTACCGTTGGTTTTGTGAAGGTCATTTCATTGCGCATTTCGGTTGGGATGCCATCCTCAACTTGATACCATTGTAATGTTTTAGGAAGGACCACTCCATTGACATCTTCCCATTGATCGTATTTGATAAACGAGAACCTGTCACTCTTTTCATTTTTCCCATAGGTCACTGTATACGCTAGCCACGCCATTTTATTCGTGTCAGCATCTCGATATATAATGTATTCATCGTCGGGAGCATCACCAACGCCAGCGCCAAAGGATATTCTAGTACCTGGGTACGATTTTCCGTTAAACACCAAGGGCTTTTCCTTTGTATACGAAATACCATCATCTCCAAGAACGAAAGGCATCGCATAGAAATAGAACATTAAGTTATGGTAAAATCGAGCACGACTCGGTTGGTAATAAGTTGAATCCTGTGCAAGCCATACTTTTTCACCATCAAATCCTAAGGTGAATTTGTCTGTCTTAATACGACACTTACGCGATTTTAAATCAATCGTATGTGTTTCATTGCCTTGTTCTTTTTCAAGCGTAAAACAAAGGTTTTGCATGTTGTTCCACTTATTGATTCCCCCGTGAGCATCAAATACAGCCGTAATGTCTTTGGGATAAATACGCTGCGATGCATTTTCAATAACAGCGATCGGTGCTTCACTTTTTTCGACTTCTTTTTGTTTGCAGCTCGTTACCGTCAGGGCAAGCAAAATGATTGGGATAAGATATTTCACGTTCTATGGTTTTTGTAAGTGGGTGTAAGTCGTTGTTTGTGATTATTCCTTACAGCTATCGTTTACTAATCTGTATGGATACATTGTTGTCAAGTTGCAAGAAATAAATCCCATTTGGGAGTTGAGAAATATCTTTTTGGTAGCGCAAAGTCGCAGGAAAAGTGTCTTTAAAAACCAATTGGCCAGTGATTGAGTAGAGCGCCGCTTTTACAAAGGTGCTACGACTATCAACGGTAATAGTCTCTGCTGTAGGGTTGGGGTAAACGGATGTAGTACTAGTATCTTCATCAACACCTAAAGATCCATCGGCGACGACTTGAAAGTCCACCACGGTCTCGCACTCCATTTCTGGTGCGTTCTTCATGACTACGTATAAATCTTGAGGATTGTTGGTGTTTTCAAAATTGTTAGGGTCTGCTATGGTATTGATTCCATTTTCAGCATCGCTTTGACTTAAGTAGTAAGTGAAGTCTTGTGCAAAAGGATCGAACGCCAATTGGGACTCAATCTCGGTCAAATCAAAAATAGCCACGCCATCGCCATCGCCATCGCCGAGATCTTCTTCCAAGGGATCTGGATTTGAAGTATCAGGTACCGGGGGTTGCCTAACCAAAATATTCATCGTAGTTACTTGCCAGTCGTTAGCGTTTGAGATATTTTCAACACGAACAAAAATTACCTGCTCAGCAGAGATATTCGTATAGTTTTCAGGATTTGAAATGACACCGCCATTACCCAAAGCATCCCCAGAAGTTTCGTGGTACGTAACTACTACATTGGTTTGCCCTTGAATAATTGCTGCTTCGCTATCTCTTAAATTGAAGATTTCTATCATATCTCCGGGGTTATTAATATCACATCTAGTTTGTGGAGGTGGAATTACAGCGGTCACCTGACTTAGTACTGTGATCGTAACAAAAAGAAAAAAGGAAAATAGGATTTTTTTCATGAGACAATTTTCATCTAAAGGTATGCATTATCTAGATATGGAAAGTGAGTTTCTCGTAAATAAAACAACCAGAAAACAAGGGTATGCCTGCTTTATTAAGTCTTGAAAGAGCTATTGCTTGCATAACGACCGGCTATTTGGCTATCGGCCTAGAAGGTAGATTCATGCATGCAATGTAGTTGTGTTTATTTGCTACTATAATTGTCAACACATAGTTAAAGAGGACGCTGACCTAACACAATTACTGAACCTAGAAAGGGGGTGTCAAAAGTTGTAAAATCATCATTGTCAAAATTAAAAATAGCTATGACTGGAAGTGATATTTCAATTGTCTGCCCAATGTGTGCTCACGTAAAGGCTGAAACTATGAAAAGTAGGACAGGTAGTTTTTTAATCATTGCAATAGCTTTTTGTGAAAATAGAAATAATACCTTTGTGCGTAGTGAGCGAAAAGTTAAAATATTACCCATAAATGAGTTATAAAAATATTTCAAGTGTTCAAAACCCAACGGTGAAGCGACTGCTTCTTTTGCAGTCCAAGGCAAAGGCACGTCGTTTAGAAGACGGGTTTTTAGTAGAAGGTTTGCGTGAACTAAAAATTTGTATCTCAGGAGGGTATACCGTAAAGGAAATTTATTTTGTGCCTGACTTCGTTTCTTTGGAGACTTTAAAAGGGTTGTTTACCAGTAAAGAGGTTCCTGAATGTATAGCCATCACGGAGGAAGTTTATAAGAAATTAGCCTACCGAGAGAGTACGGAGGGAGTGATCGCTTTCGCGAAAGCAAAAACCACCACCTTATCGAACCTTCAACTTACAGAAAACTCACTCATTTTAATCGCTGAAGCACCAGAGAAACCAGGAAATATAGGGGCCTTACTGCGCACTGCCGATGCCGCCAACTTGGATGCAGTGATTATTGCAAATCCGCGCACCGATTTATACAATCCCAATATTATACGTTCCAGTGTAGGCTGTGTGTTTACCAATCAAATAGCCTCAGCGCCAACCGCCGAAGTAATTGCTTTTTTAAAGCAAAAGAACATCGCTATTTATAGCGCCATTCTACAAGAAGCTCAAAACTACCACGAACAAGACTATACAGGTGCAACGGCCTTAGTCGTAGGTACAGAAGCAACAGGATTGACAGAGGCGTGGCGAGAAGCCAGCACTCAAAATGTCAAGATCCCTATGCAAGGAGCCATAGATTCTATGAATGTTTCTGTCGCTGCGGGCATCTTAGTTTTTGAAGCTAAGCGGCAGCGAGGGTTTTAGCGTAAGAGCTGAAACTTAAAGTTCTAAAGCTGTCTAGCTAAAAGGGTATTAATTTTTAATCAAAGACTCCTTCTGTTCTTTAGAAATCTCCTAGGGAGTAGGTGAATATTCGTTTATTATTTTCAATAACACTTAGAAACCTCTTCGCTCTAAGTCGTAACTCCTGATCCTAAATTGCTATACAGGTATAATCATTATTCTTCAATAATCTTAACCTTTATCGGAATATCGGTCAGCGGCCATTCGCTTTGATCTACGGGGACCTTATTGATTTCATCTACCACATCCATGCCTTTGGTCACACGTCCAAAAACAGTATGCGCGGTATTGAGGTGATGTGCTCCACGTTTTGATTGTACAATATAAAATTCAAAAGGGGAGGAGGCATTGCTGACGTTTTGCTCTACAAATTTTGCAGCTGCCAAAGCCCCTCGAACATGCCTGTGATTTCGTTTAGCTTCATTAGGAAGTAGATAGGGGCCCATGGCTATTCGTTTTTTACCCATTTCATAAGAATCTGAATTTCCACCTTGTACGACAAAGGCTGGAGAAACCCGGTAGAACTGTGTCAAATCAAAATAACCCTCCTTGAGCATGAGGATAAAATTGGCCCGATGCAATGGCGTGTCTTTAAATAATTCCAGTTCAATGTTGCCAAAACTCGTTTCAATGCGCACCTTAGTTTCAGGGTTTTCTTCTCCGTATTTCTTTAAGAAGGGCTTTACATCTTCTTGTGTAGGTATAAAAGGATTCTTTGGAGTCCCTAATGGATCTACTTCTTCTACAGGAATACTCGTAGTGTCAGCCTGTATCATGGAGTCGATCTGCGGTACTTCTTGAGCTGCTTTCTGAGAAGATTTCTTATCTTCACATCCCAAGCCTACAAGGGCAAGAACACTTATAATAATGAATTTGCGCATAGATGAACTTTGTTGATTTTTTGAAGGTCTTACCAAAAATAAGCAATTTGCCGCTGCCCGGACAAACTGCACAGTTCCTAATGGCTCCCATGGAACGTGTGAAGGAGTTGAAGGCTATTGATATTGCAAAACTAAATCCGCGACAAGCTGGAGTAATGGCTTTATTTTATCCGGATGATCTAGGAGAAACTACCCTCGTGTTAATGCTCAGAAAGACCTATAAAGGGGTGCATTCTAATCAAGTTGGATTTCCTGGAGGAAAAGTCGAAATGGAAGATGCAAATATGGAGGAAACCGCTTTGCGCGAAACGGAAGAGGAAATTGGTATTTCAAGAGGAGATATTACCGTGCTGAAGAAGATGACCAATATTTATATCCCCCCCAGTAATTTTTGGGTGCAGTCTTTTGTAGGATATGTGCAAGAAAAACCTTCGTTTGTTCCACAAGAATCAGAAGTCGAATCTCTTATCTATGTTCCTCTTACAGAATTCTTATCTGAAACATCGCTCATAACTACAACCTTATCAACCTCCTACGCTTCAGAGATTACTGTTCCTGCTTTTCAATTACAAGGTCATGTGGTTTGGGGAGCGACAGCGATGATGCTCAGCGAAGTAAAGTCACTGCTAAAGCAAGTGCTATAAGGAGGTGTTTTGTATCTTTGTCTTTCCGCTTTTTGAGATTTTAGGCAGTGAATTATTGCTAACCTATCACTTCAATATAAAAGAAAAAATACATGGGGTTATTCAAAACCAATCCATTTGGGCATATATTATTTTTAAAACGTTGGTTGATTCGTTTTGCAGGAGCCATTACGCATAGGCGCTATCGCGGCTTTAATGAACTACACATCGAAGGCTCAGAAATATTTAAGGACTTACCAGACTCGGGTGTGCTTTTTGTGTCGAATCACCAAACTTACTTTGCAGATGTGGTAGCTATGTTTCATGTATTCAACGCGAGCCTGAGTGGACGTGAAGATTCTATTAAAAATATTGGATATTTATGGAACCCAAAATTGAACCTCTATTATGTAGCTGCGGGTGAGACGATGCGCAGTGGTTTATTGCCTAGAATCTTGGCTTATGCAGGAGCTATTACCGTGAGTAGGACCTGGAGAGCAAAGGGGAAAGAAGTGGAGAGAAAGGTTGATTTCTCAGATACTGAAAATATTGGTACCGCTTTAGACGACGGTTGGGTGATTACTTTCCCACAAGGAACAACCAAACCATGGAAACCTATACGCAAGGGAACCGCTCATATTATCAAACAATACAAACCTATCGTAGTACCAATTGTCATTGATGGATTTAGACGAAGCTTTGATAAAAAAGGATTACGCATTAAAAAACGAGGAATACTTCAATCTTTTGAAATCAAACCCGCGTTAGAGATTGACTATGAAAATGACTCTGTAGAAAAAATCGTAGAACAATTGGAGTATGCTATAGAGCAACACCCATCGTTCTTAAAAGTAATCCCAACCGAAGAGCTAGAGGCTCAAGAAGAATTGAATCAGACGCGTAAATGGGAGTACTAAAGTACCGTAGGCTAAATTTCTAATTTTTTTAGTTCTTCGTAATTTCCTTTCAATCTTCTCAAGAGAATCCCGTAGATCAATCGGTAAAAGAGCAATAACCCTCCTATAAATACGGCCATAATAGCAACAAAGGCAAGTCCTGCTAACATTGGACTTTCGACAGCAATTGTGTCAGGACTTCTTTTAACGACCAGGGCATAAGCTGCTGTAGATCCTACCATCAGGAAAATAATATTGAACCAAATATAGTATTTAACCGTTTTACGCGTGTTTAGAATATTCCTCATCAGGATATGTGGTGAATCAGTGCTTTCGATTTTCTTATAATTCTTGTAGAACCATGCCATAAAGAAAATTAAGGCGGAGAAATGAATCACTGTAGAAATGATTTCAGTGTCACCTAAGGCGTTTTCTACGTTAGAGACAGATTCACTGTCAAACTTAAGGCCAAAGGCCATAAATATCCAGAAAGCAAATTCTGCCATGCTGATCAAGAAAATCCACTTCACAATAGAAGATGATTTTTTAAGCAACATAGGATAGAGATCCTTTTTTGTCAATTTAGGTAGGTGAGCTTCTTGCTTCTGCCAGTCCTTCTTTAATAATTCTAATTCGTCTACCATAAGGTTATGGATTTAATATTTTTTTAAGCTTCCCTTTTACGCGGTTCATTTTTACCCGTGCATTTACCTCGGAAATTCCCATCGTTTCTGAAATCTCTCTATAATTTTTATCTTCTAGATATAGGAAGACCAGCGCCTTCTCAATATCATTTAGTTCTTTTACAGCGGAGTACATTAATTTGAGCTGTTGCTCAATCGTATCATCATACTCTTCTGATGAAATTCGAAACATGACACTATCAAAATCCTGGGTTGTAACTGTTCGCTTCGACTTTCTATACAAAGTGATCGCTGTATTCAATCCCACGCGATACATCCAGGTGCTAAATTTTGAGTCTCCTCTGAATTTAGGAAACGCACGCCATAGCTGGATGGTAATCTCTTGAAAAAGGTCATTGTGTTGGTCTTGATTGTTGGTGTATAACCGACAAATTTTATGCACAATGTTTTGGTTTTCTTCTAGGAGTGTTACAAATTTTTCTTGTTGTGCTTTGTCCAATGATTGATCGTTAGTTAACGTATAAGTAGTTGGATTGCCAACTTTGTTACAATTTATAAAAGATATGCAAACGAAAAGGGAGCCGTTTACGCGCTATCCCTAATGTCTTTCAGCGATTTAAGAATGAATAAATATCTCGCGGCAATAGCAATGAGCAGCGGAATGAGTGTTAAGGCATAAGCCTGAAGACCTACAATCGACTGAAATGCAAGAAAAACTAAAAAAATAAAAAGCAACTTCATATATGGATATATCCATTGTGGTGGATTCTTTTTTGCGATGACAAAGGCGGCAACTAATTGCAGTGGAAAGGCCCATAATAGGTTGTAATTCCATTTGGTAGCCGTATGGTCGGTGGCAAACCAAAGCAACAATAAAAGAAGGCCTATGGTACCCAATATGAAAAATAGAATACTATCAAATTTTGAAATCTTTCGATGGTTTTTGTAATCGGTATACGTCTTGTAAAGTAGGAGCAGTGAGAGTATTCCCAATAGGAACAACGGACTTAATAAGAACGGCGTAGATGTGTCTAATGGTGTTTCGGGAGTATAGATATCATTGGTCTTCTTAACCAACGCTCGAGTGCCTGTGGGTGTTTTTAATTGCGCTTTCGCGAAAGCGAATTCGACATACTCAGGCAAGAATAGAAACTCTTCAGATGTTGCAGGTCTATCAATGACCGATCCTAAGGCAATATCAATCCCTAAACTTCCCCAGCTATTGATATGTACGAATTGATGGATCAGATCTCTGTGTGTCTTATCGGCAGGTTGATGGGAGTAGTCCATCTGAAGCGTTTCTTTTAAGGCATATTGAAAAACTTCATTGGGCCTGGTTGCACAATTGTCATAAAAGAAATCATATTTATACAACCGGTTTTCAGGTTTGTAATTGTTTTCTAAATAGTTGAAAATATCTTGCTTTTGCTGTAGCGTCAATTGCAATACTTGCTCTGTAATATGTCTGTTTTGTGCCTTGTAATTTGCTAAAAACCGCTGGTAACTTCCATTCCGACCCAGTTTGTAGAGCAATTTTCCTTGGGCAAACTTTGTGTAAAAATTAGGAGTATCAAAATCATATCCGCCATAATTATAGACGACATCAATGCTGCGTACAGGATCTTTCAAGCGGATAGCTGTATGCCCAAAGGAATCATAAAGCTCGGCACCTTTGCCAATGGTAAAAAGACTCACTTCTGCTTGGTCACTAAGTCGAATGTTCTGTGACCAAAGTGATAAAGACAAAAAAGCAAGGAGCACCGAAAGATATGTTTTCATAGGAAATACAATAGAGGATAAATATACCATTGTTCCAGAAGTCTCCCAAGGTTTCCTGAGAATTAGGTATAAAAAAACCTGAGTAATGACTCAGGTTTCTTTTGACTAATTCAAAACATTTATTCTCCTGGAACGATACGTACAGGAATATTAAATGTTTCGTGTGATTGGATTACATCTACTTTTTTGTAGTTCAAACGTTGTTTGATGAAATTTGCAATTTCTTCATCATCAGTTTTTACAGATACGACTACTAATTCTTGGTTGTCGTTTACCATTAATATAACTTCCGCATCAATAGCAGTTGCTACTTCAAAACCAGGTTCAGCAAGTAATTCTGATACTTGCGCTGAAATCGTAGTTGGCTTTTCGTCTAGGGACGGGTTTGTACTAGCGCTTAGTACAGTACTCATTGCAAATAATGCAACAACTAAAAACATTTTGAAATTTTTCATAAGGATTCGATTTTAAATTGATTAATTGATTTTCGCTTTTAAGAGATTGATTTCTTATAACAAAGAGACGATAAAAAGGAAGTAGTGTTACGCTACTATAGTTTATTTAACCGTTGTTTAACAATTGTTAACGTTCCTTAACGTTCAGAATATCAATAGGAAACATGAACGTTAATGAGCGATAACACTTTTGTTGTCTGAGTATAGAGTGAAAAGGGAAAAGGGAAAAGGGAAAAGGGAAAAGGGAGCGGCTATCTCTTTAGTTCAGATGTGCGAAGGGCATCATTAGGGAATAGGCTGATGGGAGATTAACGATTCTTGACTTTTTGAAAAAACACACAAGCTTATAAGCCTTGAGCCTATTGCCTAGCGGTTAATACTCGCTGCCTAATTCCTTGTAAAAGAAAAAGCCCTTTTAACAAGATTGTTAAAAGGGCTTTTTCTTTATATGTTATTTCGACCTACGCCAAAACAGCTTGTACCTTATCGGCAGCTTCTTGGAATTCGATCGCACTTTGTACGTCTAATCCACTGTTATCAATAAGTTCTTTTGCGATGTCTGCATTGGTTCCTTGTAGACGAACAATAATAGGTACTTCAATATTCCCCATATTCTTATATGCATCTACAATTCCCTGTGCCACACGGTCACAACGAACAATACCTCCAAAAATATTCACGAGGATTGCTTTTACAGCAGGATCCTTCAAAATTAACTTGAAAGCGGCTTCTACACGTTCTGCATCTGCAGTACCTCCAACATCTAGGAAGTTAGCAGGTTCTCCACCAGCTTGCTTGATCAAATCCATTGTTGCCATTGCAAGTCCGGCTCCGTTTACCATACATCCCACGTTTCCGTCAAGATCTACGTAGTTTAAGCCTTTTTCACCAGCTTCAACTTCTACAGGATTTTCTTCACGAATATCACGCATCGCTAGGTAATCCTTATGGCGAAATAATGCATTGTCGTCTATCGATACTTTAGCATCAACAGCCATAATCAAATTATCACTTGTTTTTAATACCGGATTGATTTCAAAAAGTGAACTGTCAGATTTTGAATATGCAGTATATAGAGCATACACAAATTTTGTCATTTCTTTAAATGCTTGTCCGCTTAACCCTAAGTTGAATGCGATACGACGTGCTTGGAAACCTAAAAGGCCTGTTGCAGGATCGATTTCTTCATTAAAAATAAGGTGTGGTGTTTCTTCAGCGACGGTTTCGATATCCATTCCACCTTCAGTAGAATACATGATCATATTACGTCCAGTTCCACGATTTAAAAGCACAGACATATAGAACTCTTCTGGCTCACTATCACCTGGATAGTATACATCTTCGGTAACAAGTACTTGGTGTACTTTTTTACCTTCTGCGCTGGTTTGTGGAGTGATTAAGTTCATTCCAATAATTTGTCCAGCAATTTCTTCAACTTGCTCAAGGCTCTTAGCCAGTTTTACACCGCCACCTTTTCCACGACCACCAGCATGCACTTGTGCTTTAATCACATGCCATCCAGTTCCTGTTTCTTCGGTTAATTTCTTAGCTGCTGCAACTGCTTCAGCGGGAGTGCTAGCTACGATTCCACGTTGGATACGTACGCCAAAACTGTTTAATATTTCTTTTCCTTGATATTCGTGTAGGTTCATAGTCCAGTTTCTTAAGAGTGCTTAAAAATGCCTGACAAAAGTAATAAAAGCACCACGGTGTAGCAATTAATTCTCGGGATTATTTAGGGTAGAGTGATGGTTTTTTTTACGCTTTCGCGAAAGCGCAATTTGAAGTCACAACGCAGGGAGATAATGTGGGTGCTATTCCGAAGTTCTTATACAATCTCAGCACTTAATCCTGCTTGTAATAGTTTAGAGCATCGAGGTTTTAAATCGTCGTAGTCCCCGGTTTTTACGGTACACTTACCTTTGTAATGCACTATCAATGAGCATTGGTGCGCTTGTTCTTCAGAATGATCACAGGCACTAATCAACGCATCGATTACATGATCAAAGGTGTTGACATCGTCATTGTATACAACGATTTCGTTCTGTTTCTGCTCTTCGGTTAAGACGTCTAATTCTTCTTGATATTTTTCTTTAGTACTCATAGTAGGGTTTGAGAAATAGTAAATTACAAAAAGTTTGGAACTTATCCACGTTTTTCAAATTTGCAGGCAATCCAATTATTACGTTCGAAATTCTCAACGAAATACAGTTTATTGTCATTGCATTTCTCAGAAATGATCGCAAGATCTTCGGTGTAAAATCCGCTGAGCAACAAAATACCATCCTCAGTAAGGCAATTGGCATAGGTTGGAATATCCTGCAATAAGATATTTCGGTTAATATTGGCAATGATCAGGTCGTAAGAGCGGCCTTCTAATAAGGTAGCATCTCCTTCATAAACGCTAATAGCTTTGCTGTTGTTGCGCTCGGCGTTTTCTCTAGCATTTAAATAACACCAATTGTCAATATCAATAGCATCGGTAGGCCCTGCTCCTCGCATTTCGGCAAGTATGGCAAGAACGCCTGTTCCAGAACCCATATCTAAGGTCTTCTTTCCGCTCACATCAAGTTTAAGCAAATGCTTAATCATCATGTGAGTTGTTTCGTGATGCCCAGTCCCAAAGGACATTTTAGGTTCTATCACAATGTCAAATTCGACATCCGTCTTTTCGTGAAATGGAGCACGTACTGCACAGCGTCCATCGACTTCGATAGGGTCAAAATGCTTTTCCCATTCTTCATTCCAGTTGACCTGCTCTATTTCTTTGGCAGTGTAGGTAATTTCAAAAAGCTCCGAAGATAAAATATCCACATCTCCAAGAAGACGATCATAGTCTAGGGGTGCAGTACCTCCAGGAAAAGCATCTTCCTTTTGGATATATGCTGCAATACCGGTTTCATTTTCTACAAAACTTTCAAACCCTACTGCCCCTAATTGTGCGATAATAATATCACTACCCGGCTGTACTGGTGTGACTGTAAATGTATATTCAAGATAAATAGGTGTCATGATGCTTAGTCTTTACAAGTGTAACCGGCCTTTGGATTCACTTCCAAAAACACCGATCCTTTTTCGGACGGCAAAAATACCGTTTCTTTCTCAATTAAAATCTCTTGCTTGGCGGTAAAATGAACCGTACTGCTATCTGTAAATCGCTGATT
>JBLHXM010000006.1:0-53867 GCA_047630395.1 Dokdonia sp. | reverse complement strand
CGGCAACAGGTTTGCCGTCGAAGTAGCTACTTCCACAAGCTCTCTATACAACGGACTCACGTCCAACAATGCTTTATTCTTTTGGACGTTGGTATTTGAAGAACGCTGACCCTTAATATCTACCATTACGGTACCCAAAGCTGCATGGGCTTCTAAGTCCATGTGCAGTAAGCTATCTAATGCCTCAAGATCCCCTCCAAAGAAGCTCTTAAAAATCAAATCCCCATTTTGTACGAGTGTCGTTTCTAGAAAAAGATAATAAGCGGCTCCATAGGAAAGTCCAATGCTTCCAGTGTTTTCTCTAAAAGTCGTCACTGCATCTTCATACAGTAATGGATCAGGATGCTTAGATCCTATGATATCAAAGATGCACATGCCTGTTTGCAATTCATGCTGCTGCAAAAGCATCGCTTTCATGAGCGTACTATTTTCTCCCTCAGAAAGCAACGTAGTTTCGGGACAGATATACAAGGTAGGTTCCGTTTCGTTTCTTAATAATTCAAGACCTACTAGCAAATCATCCAAAATAACATTAGTATTGACCGTTGTCGTTCCGATTTGATGTATCCCTTGTATTGGCTCCCCATAGGCAGCTACTGGCAATGTACACGTCTCTTTCCCTCCATTTTAAAAAAATAATTTGACACTTTGAAACAGATAGTATTATGTATTTAGATCCGCAATCATGTGGTAATATGCAAGCCCTATGTGACAAAATTACCATCGACCGGTTTTATGGCTACCTCCTCAAGACGATAGTTTAGTAACGCTGAGTATGTTTCAGATTCGGATGCCCCATTTATATCGTTAAACTCCTTAAAATAGAGCACTTTACGCACCTTATTAAGATAAGAAACACCGCCTTGTTCCACCTTAGGCGCATACCCTATAAAAGCAGGAATTGCGGTTGGAACCGGTTCGATAGCATTTAGGGTTGTACTGACTTCTGTAACATAAACTCCAGGCGTTAAGCAAGTAGGATCAGGCATAGATAAATACGTGTAAAATGAACCGAGAATTAACAGTAATACTTTGACATAAAATAGATTAAAAATCTATTTTATAAGCGCTCCCAGAAGTACGGTCACAGGGTGGACGGCTTTTTTAGCGGTTCCATCCAAGATTTGGTGACGGCAACTGGTACCATTGGCAACAATAATAACATCATCGGCTGCTTTGCGCACCGCAGGAAACAAAGTTTGCTCCCCAATGTTCATACTGACCTCATAATGCTCCTTTTCATAACCAAAACTTCCCGCCATTCCGCAGCAACCAGAAGGAATGATCGTTGGTTTATAATTCTTGGGTAGATTCAAGATCGCAAAAGTATGAGATACGGAGGACAAAGCCTTTTGATGACAATGCGCATGAATTTTTAACGATTTTGCTTCCGCGAAAAATTGATCAGTCTTAATATTTCCTGCTTCAATTTCTTGATGCAGGAACTCTTCAATAAGCCAAGTACTTGAAGCCACTGTCTTAGCAGCTTCCTGATCCTCTACCAATCTAAGGTATTCATCCCGCAAACTCAATATCGCCGAAGGTTCTATACCAACAATAGCGGTTTCAGGCGTCGTCATATGAAGCAAATGCTCCACGGTTATTTCTGCTGTTTCTTTCGCTTGCTCGAGAAATCCCTTTGAAATTAATGCCCTTCCTGAATCTAGACCTTTGGCTATGCAAACATCATATCCCAATCTAAGTAGCAGTTCATGAGCGTCTCTTCCAATATTTCCATCCAGATAGGCTGTAAATTCATCGACAAAGAGGACTACCTTTCTCCCTTGTATTTTCGGAATATCCTTTAGTTCTTTTGCTTCTTTAAAGAGATCTAGTTTAGGTAAACTTCGTTCTTTGGCGATTCCCAAGCTTCGCTTGGCAATACTTCCTGTGAGCGAAAGCATTCCGTTATAAAGTCCCGGAAACCGGGCTCCTATTTTATTGATACGCGTATTATGCGCAAACAGTTTCGTTCGTAAGCTACTTCCATTTGCCTTTTGATATTGATACTCAAACTCGGCTTTTAAAGTAGCCACATCCACATTACTCGGACATTCACTCGCACAGGCTTTACAGCTTAGGCAAAGATCAAAAACTTCTTTGAGTTCGCTGTGATTGAAAGCATTCTCCTGATCTGGTGTCGTCAAAAACTCTCGTAATGCATTGGCTCTCGCTCTAGTGGTATCCTTCTCATTGCGGGTCGCACGATAGCTCGGACACATCGTTCCGCCTGCGGCGGCTAATTTTCTGCAGTCACCACTTCCATTGCACTTTTCTGCAGTTTTAAGAATACCTTCCTGATCTTGAAAATTAAGAAGCGTTTGTATTTCAGGTTCCGTTCGATCAACTTCATAACGCAGACGCTCATCCATAGGAAAAGCATCTACAATTTTTCCTGCATTGAATATATTATTAGGATCAAAAACCTTTTTGATTCGTTTTAAGAGTTCATAATTTTCTTCTCCTATCATTATTGGTATAAACTCTGCTCTCACAATACCATCGCCGTGCTCCCCACTCATACTACCTTGGTACTTCTTGACTAACTGAGCGACATCAGTCGTTATTTTTCGAAACAGCGTTACATCCTCTCCTTTCTTTAAATTCAGAATTGGACGTAAATGTATTTCTCCCGCACCCGCATGGGCATAATAAACCGCATCTTGATCATACTGCTTCATCAGCTCAGAGAACTCGGCGATATATGGTGCCAAATCTTCTAGAGCCACAGCGGTATCTTCAATACAAGCCACGGCTTTTCGGTCACCAATAAGGTTCCCTAACAAACCAAGACCTGCTTTGCGCAGTTCCATGGCTTGATCAATTTCTCTCCCTTCCAACATTGGATGCGCATATGAGTGTGCTCCTTTCTCCAAGGTATCAATCAGGGCTTGCGCTTGCTTTTGAGCCCCTTCTATCGAATAATCACGCACTTCCAACATCAATATAGCCTGTGGATCGCCTTGGACAAAAAAACGATTTTTCTGTTGCTCTCTGTTGCTTTTAGTACAATCTAATATGACTTTGTCCATCATTTCACAGGTGAACAAATTGTGCTTCATTGCTGGGACAACAGCTTGCATACACTGTTCGATACTAGAATGATGTGATGCCACGACAATACTATGGGCAGGAGGAAGTTCATCTAACTGTAATGTGATTTCTGTAGTAAAAGCAAGAGTACCTTCACTTCCAGTCAGGAGAGCACACATATTAAATGGGGCGCCATCTTCTTGGAACGGCTGCTGCTTTATAAGTTCATCAATAGCATAGCCCGTATTTCTTCTATGAATTTCTGGTTTTGGAAAATGCGTATGGATTCTTTCTTGAACATCCACGGGATGCAACTCAGCAAATACCCGTCTATATAGTTCCCCTTCGCTGGTTTGTTGCTCCAACTTTTCGCGAAAGCGTATGCTATCTAAGTTTTCAAAAGTAACCAATGAACCGTCTGAAAGGACGGTTTGCATGGCGACCACTTTATCTCGCGTAACTCCATATTGAATAGACGTTGTACCAGACGAATTATTACCTACCATACCCCCCATCATACAACGATTTGCTGTAGAGGTATTTGGCCCGAAAAATAGACCCTGTGGTTTCAAGTAACGATTGAGTTCATCTCGTATAACACCAGGTTGCACTTTGACTTGCTTCAAGCCCAAGTCCAATGAGATGATTTCAGTAAAATGCTTAGAAACATCAACGACAATACCTTCTCCTACACATTGTCCAGCGAGGGACGTGCCTGCTGTTCTGGGAATTAGTGTAGTCGTATTCGCTTTCGCGAAAGCGCATAAAATCTGAATATCCTTCGTACTTTTAGGAAAGGCTACAGCCAATGGTAAACGCCTATACACAGAGGCATCCGTTGCATATAAGACCTTGTGCAATTCATCTGTATGCAAGGCACCTTCCAATTGAGATTCTAATGTCTTTAAAGCGATAATCATTGGTTTAAAAATAGACATAAAAAAAGGGAAAGTATCAAAATACATTCCCTTTTCTAATGAACTAAAATGTCTTATTAATTTTTAATGATTTGCTTAACTACAACTCCAGATGCTGTTTGAATAGATACCAGATACATTGTACTTTGTAAATCCTTCGTTTCTAGGATCGTTTCCATTCCTGAAACTTTCACATCCATAATTACGCTGCCTCGCATATCAAACAATGTTAGCCGTTCAAGACCATGCTTGTCAGATATAATATGTAGTTTATCTATAACTGGGTTTGGGTACAGATTAATATCAGAAGCCCCCACTACATCATCAACACCTAAATTTTCTTCTACTGTTAGATTAAAAGAACAAATCGTTTCATTTCCATCTGCATCCTCTGCTGTGAGTGTAACATTAGTAGACGTACCGATCGCTACTAAAACACCTGGATCTGGAACTTGAGTGATCACAAGATTCATATCACAATTATCAGTTACGGTTATCGTATTTGTATAGTCCGGAATGACAAAGGAAGTTCCTGAGGATACTGTCTCGGTAGTACTTGAAGGGCAGTTCGTCAGAACAGGATCCGTTGCATCCACCACGGTAACATCAAAAGTATAGATGGTAATAGTACCCGTACCATCCATAATCTCATACGTTTCTGTTGTCGTTCCTACCGGGAAGAAAGAACCACTTCCGAGACCGACTGTTTGGAGCACCGAAGTTCCAACCGGATCACAATTATCTATTGCTGTCACAGGATCATAGTTAATGATCATTCCGCAGTCTGTCTCATTAAACCCTGTATATTGGGTAAAGTCGATAGGCCCCTCGATAAGCACATCCAAGTTATCTTCTACGGTAACAGTCGCTGTCTGTGTATTTGTATTATTAGCAGCATCAGTAACTGTAAGTATTACTGTATTTATACCTAGATCATCGCAACTAAAACTCGTTATATCAAGATCCATAGTAATCGAACAATTATCTGAGGAACCGTTGTCAATTTGTGCTGGGGTTATAGTAGCCGAGCCATTGATATCGAGTTCTACAGTAAAGTTCTGCGCAATAACCGTTGGGCTTATATTATCCTCCACAGTGACCACTGCAGTTTGACTATGAGCATTTAAACTCGCATCTGTCACCGTCAACGTTACCGTATTTGCTCCTAGATTATCACAGTTAAAACTCATTACATCTAGCCCCAAGGTCACTGAACAATTATCTGAAGAGCCATTATCAATTTGTGCTGTAGTTATGCTAGCCATACCGTTGATATCGAGTTCTACCGTGAGGTTCTGAGCAATTGCTATAGGGTTTGTGGCATCTTCAACCGTAACGGTCGCAGTACAGATGGATTCGTTATTATTTACATCGGTTATCGTAAGTGTCACCAGATTATCACCAAGATCATCACAGTCGAAAGTGTCCATATCCACTGACAATACTCCACCTCCAGCAGGAGCCAAAGAACCATTATCTATATTTGCTGGAACGATAGTCGCCGAGCCACTGTCATTTAAAAGAACCGTAAAGTCTTGACAAGAAGCCGTTGGAGCAAGGTTATCAAAAATTTGAACCACATAATCCTCCACTTCACCTGCGTCAAAATTACAAGGATCTGGTGTATTGAAGAAGGAGTTTCTGACTCTCATTGTGATCGTCCCACTCAATGCTGCATCCAAAGGGATTTGAATACTTCCTGTAGAAACATTTCCGTTATACGAAGACATTGTAACGCTTTCAGAAATTTCAAAGGTGGCATTCTGATTAAAATCAATCCAGACGCCTGCATCATCATCATTAAATGCACCTTGCAATTGCACATTAAATGTATAGACCTCTCCTAATGCCATTTCAATGGGCGTGTTAGCGTAGGTGGTAAAACCATCATTTGCCGAAGCATTACTGAAGATTGTAGCGCTCGCATCTTCTACTTCAAAAAGATTAATAAAATCTGAAGTTCCATTTTGCACACTTGGATCACAGACAGCAAAAGGCTTCACCGTATACATAAATTTATAGGTCTCGCTAAAATCACTTGAATCTCCATCTGCAAATACTTTGAAGTACACTTTTGTTCCTTCTGGTTGATTCGGAATTTCAGTATCAGAAACCCATGTATTGCCGGATGTATTACTCATTGGAACCGTATTGGCAACTATGCTAAAATCTGGTGTCCCAATAGACCAGCGGACATAGACATTGGATAATGTACCCATATAGTCAATGTTTGACGTCACAAACTGCTCCACATTTTCTTTAGGAAAATCGTCTGTAGGCATATCGCTTATTTCGGTATATTCAAAAGAAGGATACGACGCACGTCCTACTAAGTCAAACTCCCATAAACCTCTACCCCAGGTAGCTCCCTTAATCGTATTTGCTCCAAAATTAATTTCGAGTTCTTCAATCGTTGTATTTGGTAAGTCGGTACTGTATAATATCCAAGTACTACTTGCCATTGGTTTGGTATACACCCCTACCTCAGTTCCTAAATAAATATTCGATTGCGCACTATGATCGATCACTACTGAGTGTACTGGAATATTTCCAATATTGAACGTTATGTTGCTCCAAGTACCACCACCATTGGTGGATACATATACTTTTTCACCATTGTCTTGATAGGATGCATTGACCACAATGAGCACATTGTCATCCAAGGGATCAAAAGCAATATCTTGTATGGAATGATTTGGAAGAGATCCTTTTATACTTGAAAATGTCGCCCCTCCATCTACAGATTTATCAATCGAGCTTCCGCTAGATACCGCCATAATCTGTGAATCATTCTGAGCTATTTCTGCTAGTTGCATTGTATTCGAAAAAGTAGGCGTTCCAATGAGTGTATACGAAGTTCCAAAATCCTCACTTTTACGCACTCCATCTCTGAAATCATAAATAGTCATATGGTTGAGAGGATCGTATGCAATGGGCGCTTGCCAATAACCACTAGCAGAGCCTGAAGGAGTCACTCCTCCTTGCGAAAAACCACCATCCTTTGTTCTGCGACGACTACCAAACTGAACACTTCCGATCATCCAATCGTCATTTAATGGATGCACAAGGCCTTCCATACCATCGGCGCCGTAAAATTCTATCCATCCCGTATTTTTATAAATACTAGTACCATTGTCTTGGGAACCAGAAATAGCAATTCCGTTATTGGATTGACTGACTCCTAACTTATAATTTTCGCGAACGCCTACACCATCCCTCATCAAATCAACCCAAGTAGTTCCTCCATCTACACTTTTAACCATGGTACCATCTGTGCCCATATAGAAAACGCCATTAATACTATTTATTTTTCGTAAATCGGCATGAACATATACGGTACTATTATCATAGCGTTCTTGAAAACCTCCTGGGCCATGTTCACTGCTTCCTAAAGACCAGTAGGTAGCTTTCGCGAAAGTGAGCCCTTCGTCATCAGATCTATAGGCGTCTATACCTCCAGTGATCATGTTCAACTCATTTTGACTATTGATACCAAAAGCACCAACACCTCCTGTAGCAGACGGTATTGCGATAAGGTTAAAATTATCTCCGTTGTCGGTTGATTTATGAATTCCATTGCTATTAGCAAAGTATACATTACTAGGAGCATTTGCGCTCACTTCAATACGTCCACTTCTATTTGCATTTCCTGCAATAGTGCCCGTTGTCACAAACGTATCACCCGTATTTGACGATTTATAGATGAAATCTCGATTCCCATTGGAATTACTTACACTATAAATAATAGCAGCATTTGTTGGATGGAATTTTATAAAGGTATAGGAACCATTGGTATTGACTTCTGTCCAAGTGGTCATAGCATCTGTTGACTTATAGAGTCCATTATTCGTGCCCACAAAAACCATATTGGCAATGGTTGGATGATAGGCAATAACATGTATGGCAAAATTAGATCCCAGACCACCTTCTCCTAGGTTGGTTGGATTAAACGCTGTTTGAGTGAGCGTTTCACCACCATCGATCGACTCATAGATCCCATAAGTGGTGCCATTTCTTGAATTTCTTACATTGACTAGTAAATGATCTGTATTGAAAGGGTCTACTCCAAAGGTATTTACGCCACTTCCTGGGAGAAAATCTGAAGCACCTCCCTGCCATGTGAATCCTTCGTTGAGACTGCGCCAGAGGCCGCCACTACGAGACCCCAGATACAGTTTATTCATATTTGCTGGATCTGCATAAACCTCTTCTATTCTTCCTACTCCAGCGGCATAATGACCTGTAATTTCATCAATACTATTAGGCCCTAATTCTCGCCATCCATCCCCCGACATTCTTACATTATCTGCAAGTTGTTCTGGAAATCGTTGTTTATAGACATTGAAGGC
This sequence comes from Dokdonia sp., assembly GCA_047630395.1. Lineage (GTDB taxonomy): Bacteria > Bacteroidota > Bacteroidia > Flavobacteriales > Flavobacteriaceae > Dokdonia. The sequence goes on along the minus strand of JBLHXM010000006.1, from coordinate 45,568 downwards.
ATTATTTGCAAAATGCGGATCAACATTGTCACGCCTTCCTGTTGGGAAGAATTTGTATTCATTGGCTTCCTTCCATCGCAAAAACCCTTTATAACCGGATCCTTTGGCGGACTTGTCAATCGTATCAAAATAGGTTTCTGCTACTTCACAGACATCATAGAAATTCACAGAAGTGTCCTCCATCATTTCCACATAGGACTGACCATAAGTACTCATCGAAAACAAAATAATTAAAGTAAGAATTTTCCTCATGCTGACGTTTTGAAGAACAAATATAGATTAAGTTTGGATCGTTCCCTAATCATCATAATAGGAATTAATTACTGGCTATAAATATCAAATAACCGTTATATACATTAATTCCAAGGGGCTATGAAGTACGTCATAAATCGCTCAAGTAAAATTTTAAAACACAAACACTTCGTTATCATGAAAACTATGTGTCCTTAGTTCTATTTGAATACTTCTTTGTAAAATATAAAGTTTCCTAGCGCGTTCTCTACTTATTAATAAACAGTAAATTAAAACCTATGAAAAAAACAATGATTACCCTTTTTCTTTTTGCAGGTGCAATGAGTGCTGCTTGGGGACAGAATATCGCCGATAATGCAATTGGCCTCCGTATCGGAGATAGTGATGGGTTTGGAACAGAAATCTCTTATCAAAGAGCTCTCGGAGAGAATAACAGACTAGAAGCCGATCTTGGGTATCGCAGTGGTAACCGGTTTAGTGCTTATAGAATTACAGGCATCTATCAATGGGTATGGAACATTGATGGAGGTTTTAATTGGTACGCAGGCGTAGGAGGTGGTGTTGGGAATTTTAGTTTTGACGATGATTTTCCAGGAGGTAGTGATGAGGATAGTTTTTTTGCCTTTGTTTCTGGTGATATCGGTATCGAGTATGACTTTGACTTCCCTCTAATCCTCTCTTTAGATTTTAGACCAGAAATAGGAATCAACAATGCTGTAGATGACGATTTAGACTTTGACATTGCATTGGGAATACGATATCAATTTTAGAGCCTTCCAATGCAATAAAAAAGCCCGAAGCAAATTGCTACGGGCTTTTTTATTTTTCCTATGGATACTATTAATCAATAAATGGATCGCTAAACCTTGCGTCATCTATAATTTCGGTATCCGTAAGAGTATTTATAAAGACCTCTAAGGCTAATTTATCGTTATTACTTAAATTGAGACGCAATGGCAGCGTGGGATCTGAAGGGTCTCTTAAACGAACATCCAAAGCAGGCCCCGATTCTATCCCACTATTGTAATGTTCGATGACTTCAGCTAAGGAACTAAATCTTCCATCATGCATAAAATGTGTCGAAGTGCTTGCGCTTTTTAATGAAGGAGATTTAAAAATAACGATCTCTCCAAAATCCAATCCATTGCTTCTCGAGTTCAAGTTTAATGCAAAACTTGGTGGCCGATGACATCCTGCACAAGCAGCACCTCCTTGATTTATCGGATTCAGAAAAAGCAATTTTCCCAAATTTTCCTGAGTAGTGTAATTTGGAAAAGGAGCAGCTACATTATTCCCAGGAGCACCAGACTGATATACTTGCGCATATCCTTCATCAAACTTACTATCTACAGAAACCATGGCTCTAATAAACTGCGCCATTGCCTGCTGTGCCCTTTCTTCTGTAATATTGGAATCTCCATATACTAATTCGAAAAGCTCTGGGTAATATTCTAAACCATCCATTTTCGTCACTAATGCCTCAAAACCACCATGAGAGGCATCGAAGCCCATTTCAACTTCGTTCTGTATTGGCTGTGTTGTTTGCGCCTCAAGATTTTCGGCACGTTTGTCCCAGAAAAAATTGATTCCTTGATAAAATTGTGCGTTTAGCAGTCGCATAGCATGTGCTCCGGTGAGTCCGCCTTCAAAACCAGTACTAAATTGATTAGGGTCATCAAAACCATTATCTTGATTATGACAGGAGGCACAAGACACGGTATTATTTATGCTAAGTTGTTTATCATAAAATAAAACACGACCTAAGGCTGCACCCTCATCAGTAATAGGGTTTTCTACTGGCGTATTGATCGCATCGGCCACAGGGTCGTAATGCGTTGGTAAAATAGGTGTATAACTATCAAGGTTATCAAAATCAATATTTACATAATTCTGATATATCGCCGTGTTATCTGCAACATCATCTGTTGCATCCTCCTCTTCTTGATCCATGGTTTCGATCAAAGGTGATTCATCCTCTTTACATCCCAAAATAAACAGGGCTAGACATAGCCAAAGCATAATTCTCATAAACTTAGTATTTGTTAGTTATTGTATGACTAGAAAATAGAAACAAAGTTTAATCGTTGCCTCAAAAATTATTTATCCTAGAAAAAATAAATATAACAATTGGCGCATTAAAAAATCCAACCTTTTATAAAAAGTATGAGTAATAGTCATCGAGAGAGAGACTCTCAAACTACGATTTGGTCATTAAAACAGTTTCATATAATTCCTCATAAATGGGAACTACATTTTTAATATCAAATTTAGCCGCCACCCTTTGAGCATTATTTTTAAAGGTTTCTAAAACAGCATCATCTTTAAGAATACGAATACCATTAAGCGCCATATCTGCTATGTTTCCTACATTGGAAAGATATCCTGTCACACCATCTATATTGACCTCTGGGATACCCCCAGCATTACTAGAAATAACTGGGACCCGATTAACCATAGCTTCCAAAGCCGCCAATCCAAAACTTTCTGCTTCCGAAGGCAGCAAGAATAAATCCGAAAAGCATAAGATTTTATCAATCTCATTACTATTTCCTAAAAACTTGACACTATCTTGAAGGCCAAGCTCTTTTACCAATTGCTCTGCACCTGCTCGCTCAGGACCGTCTCCTACCATTAGTAATTTAGCGGGTACCTCCAACTGAATACGATGAAAAACTTCCACGACGTCTGGAATTCTTTTCACTTTTCGGAAGTTACTGATGTGCGTAACGATACGCTCGTTTTCGTTAGCCATCAAATCTCGCTGGCAATCTGTGAACTTAGCATTAACCACACTTGTATCAATAAAGTTAGGAACAACATCGATGCGTTGCTTTATATCAAATAAACGTAGGGTATCATTTTTTAAACTTTCTGACACCGAAGTAACTACATCACTATTATTGATGCTAAAAGTCACTGCTGGTCTATAAAAAGGATGACTCCCTACCAAAGTAATATCAGTTCCATGCAATGTCGTCACCATAGGGATGTCAATTCCTTCTTCTTTCAGCATCATTTTAGCCATATACCCTGCGTAAGCATGTGGAATAGCATAATGTACATGAAGGATATCGATACCGTGCTTCTTAACAATATTGACTAATTTACTCGACAAAGCGAGTTCGTATGGCTGATAATGAAACAGTGCATAATCGGGTACATTCACTTCATGGAAATGAATATTCTCATTCAATAGTGCAAGTCGAACCGGTTGTTTATAGGTGACAAAGTGTACCTCATGACCGCGATGTGAAAGTGCAATTCCCAGCTCTGTAGCGACAACGCCACTTCCACCAAAAGTAGGATAACAAACTATAGCAATTTTCATAATTATTTTTGATTAGGTATTGCTTACTCAAAAGCACAGACGCCGTTTAACTAGTCAATAAAAGATTTATAAATAGCCGCTTGAATCTCTGTTCTTAATCCTGATTTAATTAGTTTTCGATTGTCCATAGTAGGAAATGTGCGATTAGACAAAAACACATAGACCAATCCATTTTCTGGATCTGCCCAAGTATATGTTCCGGTAAAACCACTATGTCCAAAACTACTCATGGGCACACAACCGCAGGTTGGTCCGCTTCCACTTAATTGTGGTTTGTCGAATCCTACTCCTCTTCTTACATTTTGCGCACAATAATTACAGGTATTAAAGGTATCAACCGTTGCCTTTGAGATAAAACGTTTTCCACCGTAGTACCCGTCTTGTACATACATCTGCATGATTTTCGCCACATCGTTTGCATTACTAAACAAACCAGCATGTCCACCTATATTACTTTGCATGGCTGCTCCCATATCATGCACATAGCCTTGTATCCTTTGATTACGCCAATAGGTATCATTTTCTGAAGGGACAATATCGCTTTTTTTGAATTTATTCAAAGGAATATAACCTGTTCTTGTTGCTCCTAGGATCCTGTAAAGTCGCTGAGCAGTAATTTTATCAAGATCTTTACCATAATAATCCTCAAGATATTTCTTCATCAAATAATATGGAAGATCACTATACTTATAGTTTAACCGTTCCCGTAAATCGCTTTCACCTATGATACTAATAATACTATCCTGATAATCACTGCGCAAATACATTCCATCTACAATCTTAATATTGAAATCGTCACTATAGTTTTTTTTATAGTACGTATCCGACGGCTTCTTCGTTACAGAATCTAAGGTTTTGACATAAAAAGGAATCCACGCTTTAAATTGCGCATAGTGCGATAATGCTTTTTTAACGGTAATTCTAGATTTGTTTGTTCCCTTTAATTCGGGAATTAAAGAACCTAAGCTAGCGTTCAAGTCCAGAGAACCTTGGCTGTGTAATTCCATGAGCATGGGTAAGGTCGCTAGAATTTTTGTCATAGACGCCACGTCATACACATCATCAAGTTTCACTTTCTGCTTCTTATTATACGTGTGATAACCAAAGGACTTTTCATAAATAACTTTACCGTGACGTGCTACTAATACCTGAGCTCCAGGCATCATTGCTTGACGCAAACCTATTTTCATTAAGGAATCAATTTTCTTAGTCAAGGTATCGGAATTGATACCTACTTCTTCTGGAATACCATATTGCAAACGTCGTAATATTCCTGACTCAAAGCCACTACCTACCATAGTAGCACCCAATGTTACTGGTAGTTTTCCAATACTCGGTATCGCTCCAAAAATTAGTTGAGCACTCTTTTCTTGAGACAGACGGCTATTTTGATAGCTGTGAATAATTCCTTTAAGCGGCGCTTTTCCAACATCTAGCATTGCGTAGGGACGGACAAAAAGATCTAAAACCACATCCTTTTCTTTGGCAATAGCTGCCAATAACATTTTCTGTTTTGCATTAAATCCATAGGACTTCCATGGATTGTCATTGGAACGGTGAAAACCAACGATGACGTAATTATAAGGGGCTAATTTTTTAAGATCTGTCGTGTCTTCTATATTAATTTGTCTCACTGTAGCATACTTCTGCATTTGCTTGAGGAAATAGGTTCCTTTAGCATCCCCCAGGGCGACATAGGCAATTTTCTTGGCATCTAAATTACTCACCGGAAGTATTTGATTAGAATTCTTTGTGATTGTGATAGCGCTTTCAATAGCCTCACTGTAGATCATATCATCTTCCAAGGTATTGAGATCGGCGATGAGATTTTTGGTAACTATGGGGGCATAATTCTGTAACCCCACTTTGTATTTGGCATACAAAATTTTCTTGACAGAGTGCGCCAAGCGTTCTTCTGATATTCCCCCAGAGGTTAAGGCTGCTAAAATTTTCGCGGAAGCGGAACCTACATCTTCACTTATCAGTAAAATATCATTTCCTGCCTTAAACGCAGCCAAATCAATATCTCCTGGGTTTTTAAAATTGGCAGCACCTTTCATGTTCAATGCATCTGTAACAATCAATCCGTGAAATTGTAGACTATCTTTAAGAATTGACGTCACTACCGTAGGAGAAATGGACGTTGGAAAGCCTTTTTCAGACACCAAATTGGGCACATTCAAATGAGCAACCATCACACTTGCAATCCCTGCTTGAATAATTGGTTTATAGGGGTACATCTCAATAGAATCCAATCGTTGCCTTGTAAAATCAAGCGTTGGTAAGGTTTTATGACTATCTTGATCCGTATCTCCATGCCCTGGAAAGTGCTTTGCACTACCAAGAACACCCGTTCCTTGCATCCCTTTGGCAAAGGCTATGGCTTTTTCAGTAACATTTATTTTATCTTCTCCAAACGATCGATTTCCTATAATAGGATTTGCAGGATTGACATTAATATCGGCGACGGGCCCAAAATTAATATGCACGCCTAACCGTTTGCAATGCTCCCCAATACGTTTACCTACTTTTTCGACGATACGGTTATCTTTTATAGCCCCCAAGGTCATATTCCATGGAAATGCATAGGTACTGTCTAGACGCATCGCTAGTCCCCATTCGGCATCCATTCCTACCAAAAGTGGAACTTTGGACGCTGCCTGAAACTCATTGTTGAGCTTTGCTTGGCGCATAGGTCCTCCTTTTAAGAATATAATACCTCCAATATGTTGCTCTTTGATGAGGGCACGGACTTTATCTATTTTTGCTTTAGGATCACTCGATAAAATATCTACCATGAACAGCTGGCCTACGCGCTCTTTAGAACTCATACCGCTATAAACACTATCCACCCAAGTGCGCTGCGCCTCGATATCATAGGTATACAGTGGATACGACTGTTGAGCAAAAATTGCCGAAGAAACGCTTAAGAAAGTAATATATAGAAGTGTCTTTTTTAAGGACATATGGGTCGACCGATTTAGGTATTAACGAGAAATAGCATGTCAATAACAACATACATATCATAGGGTTACCTTATCGTAACGCTCTGAACTAACAAAGTTATGAAGATTGTGACGCTTTGGCGAAAGCGGACTCAAAACTTAACAAAATGTTATCAACTACTTCTTAAGAAAACGACTGTGCCAGCTATCTATTGCTGGAATCTCCCAAGATTCTTCAAATTCACCAAGATTGGTTACCAAATTATTAAAGACGATTGTGTTTTTACCCACAGCTCCATCTTTTACCATTTTTCTAAAATCCAATAATGGTTTGTAATGCACGCGATCGTTTTGGAAATACGTCACATTCATTTTATCCAGCAAATCGATGCCTAGCTCTTCTTGCAAAGCGATGATAAACCGCACTTGACTATCGATAGAACAGCCCGTTGCTTCCGCTTCATTCTGATCTAGTGCAATAACAATAAAACGACTGTATTTGATTTCAAATGCCGCTTTAAGGTCTGCTCCATGAGCAGTCCAAGCTGTTAAAAAGGTAGTGAGGTCTTTTTCAATTTTCTGGTGCTGTTCTTCAGAGAACTTGGTGTCGCTTTGGTAAATCCAAACGCGAGATACTTTAGGAAGTGTGCTGAAATCTGCAATCATAATTAGTATTGGCTTATAGATAGAGTTGAAAATAATGCGTCTTCGAGCGTAGGGATTTCTACCAAAAATTATAAATCTTCGGCAGCTGCAATCATCTCTGCAACGTCCATCACTTCAATACTACCTTCTTTTTCTTTATTCTTTACACCATCTGTCATCATGGTATTACAAAATGGACAACCCGCTGCAATGATATCTGGCTTGATCTCTAATGCCTGTTCTGTGCGTTCCACATTGACTTCTTTGGCACCCGGCTCAGACTCTTTAAACATTTGAGCACCCCCTGCGCCACAGCAAAGTCCATTTGTTTTACACTTGCGCATTTCAACAAGTTCGACGTCTAGCTTACGTAATAATTCACGTGGTGCTTCATACACCCCATTGGCGCGACCTAAATAACAAGGATCATGAAATGTAATTCGTTTTCCTTTAAATTTCCCGCCTTCAACCGTTAATCTACCATCATCCAATAAGGATTTCAAAAACTGCGTATGATGCACAACTTCATAGTTTCCTCCTAATGATGGATATTCATTTTTTAGAGTATTGAAACAATGCGGACAAGCGGTTACAATCTTTTTAACTTCATAACCATTCAGAACTTCGATATTTGTCACGGCCTGCATTTGGAATAGGAATTCATTTCCTGCTCGTTTTGCGGGATCACCCGTACAGCTTTCTTCAGCACCAAGTACTGCAAAATCAACATTGGCTTTATTTAGAATCCGAGCAAATGCTTTGGTGATCTTTTTTGCGCGATCATCAAAACTTCCTGCACAACCTACCCAAAATAGGACTTCTGGCTGTTTTCCTTGGGCCATATATTCAGCCATTGTTGGTACTCTTAAGGTCTCGCTCATAGTGTTCCTTTGATCTTCCATGTAGATGGAAGCTTCGTTATTTAATCTTCAAATACTTCGATGGTCACCTCTTTTTCTATCAAATCGGTGAATTTTCCTTTGTAACGAGTAGCTTTCACCAAATGATTATCTACCCAATGATAATTTCCTCCGCGCGGTTTCCCCATTAAAAGGCTATGGAATTTAAATCCGTGGCGCTTCAACCATTCTGTAGTAATAGCACGATGATCCTCTGTACGGGAGGTAAAGAAGCAGATCAAATGTCCTTCATCATACCACTTATTTAATGTTTTCAAAGCATCAGGAAACGGCTCGCAAGTTCCCATACGCTCCGGCTCTTCATTAGGTACGTCTTCTGTAATCGTACCGTCAATATCAATCAGATAATTCTTGACGCCTTCTGGTAGTACCGGACTTATATGTGCTCCTTCTTCTATTTTATCGCTTAATAATTTATCTACGTCGTCTTTATTCATTCTTAATTATTTAATTTTAAAAAATCTGCCCTACTTACTCGTATGTAATGAGCATCTTGATAGACTCCCTTTTCACTGTATTTTGGATTGTCAATATCCAATCGTGTGCGATGTAAAGCTTCTTTGCCGAGGCCTAAGATTTGTCGCTGACTACAATAATCGCATTCTATTTTTTGAACTTTTACAGAGTCTACCATTTTTAGCTCATTAATATATAAGCGGGTAAACACTTTAAACTGTAAACTGTCTTTACGCCATCCTGACTGCGCTTTCGCGAAAGCGAAAAACAACATAAATACGGCGATAATAATCAGTTTTCTATTCATCAATCCAGTTAGCTCTATCCATTTGATTAAATGGCCATGGAGCGCCATTGTTTTCAATATTAGTCATCGCATTATTGAGGTCAACAGGTGCGGAACTCTTTTCCATCACCATATATCGACGCATTTCTACAATAATACTCAAAGGATCGATTCCAATAGGACACGCTTCTACGCAGGCATTACAGGTAGTACATGCCCATAATTCCTCCTTACTGATATGATCATCCAATAGTTGTACTCCGTCAGGCACAAAAACACCTTCATTAGCATCCATATTTTTCCCCACAGTTTCTAAACGATCCCGTGTATCCATCATAATTTTACGTGGCGATAGTTTTTTCCCTGTTTGATTGGCCGGACATTCACTGGTACAGCGACCACACTCTGTACAACTGTAAGCGTTCATTAATTGCACCCAATTCAAGTCCATCACATCACTAGCACCAAACTTCTCTGGCTCTCCCTCCGTCTCTTCTGGAACTGCATATGGATCTGCGTCTGGATCCATCATAAGCATTACTTCCTTGGTAACTGCTTCTACATTGGTTAGCGCTCCTTGCGGCTTCAAATTTGCGTACCAAGTATTTGGGAAAGCAAGAAGAATATGTAAATGTTTAGAATAGTATAAATAGTTCAAAAAAAACAAAATCCCAATAATGTGCAACCACCAAGCCGTACGTTCCAAAACGATTAAACTTGTTTCAGACATGCCTTCAAAGAAATGTGCGATATACTGACTCACAGGAAAAGAACCTACAATACCATCCATGGAGGCATAATGTGCAGCTCCAATGGTTTGTAATTGAAAGTCGGCGGCGTTCATCACGAGAAAAAGTGTCATGAGTACCATTTCAAAATAGAGGATCACATTCCCATCCATTTTTGGCCATCCTTTCATCTCTGGACTTAAGAAACGTTTGAGACGGATCACGTTACGACGGATCCAAAAAATAACAACGGCTACAAATACTAGGAAGGCTAAGATTTCAAAACTACCGATGAGGAAGTTATAGAACCCTCCCATAAAACCAAGAATACGATGCGTTCCGAAAAGACCATCAATAATGATTTCAAGAACTTCGATATTAATGATCACAAAACCAACATAGACAATAACGTGTAGGATACCAGAAACAGGACGTTTCACCATTTTGTACTGCCCTAGTGCGATTTTGGCCATGTTTCGCCAGCGCTGAGGCTTATTGTCAGAACGATCGACATCACGCCCAATATTGATGTTGCGCGCGAGCTTTTTAAGATTTTTTGCAAAAAAACCAACGCCCAGAACAAGAACGATTAGAAAAAGAATATTAGGTATGTATTGCATAAGTCGTTAATTAGGCTACCAGCCTAATCTATCGAATCTTTAGGCGGAGTGTATACTTTGGCTTTCTTTCCAAAAACAGAAAGATGTACATATCGCTTCGGATTCAATCGCAGGTCTTGTAGCAAGAGCTCCATTTGTTTCGTTGAACGCTCCAAATTTACGTAAACTTGATCATCATTCAAAAGTTTACCAGCCGTTCCTTTTCCGCTTTTGAGATTATTTGCGATTCCTTCAAAATCCGTAAGAACATTTTCAACTTTCGCCATTAATTGCCCTATTTGTATTTGAGATAATGAATCAGATACCTTTACAAAATTCGCGCTCATTGTATCCAAATTGGCGAGGGTATTGTCTAATTTCCCTTCGTTGCGTTGTATCATCCCATTCAACGAACCAGACATTCCTTTAAGATTAGAAGCTGTAGCTGAGAAATCATTGATGGCTGCTCTTAGGTTTTGCCGTGTCGTTGCATCTAACACCTCATTAACACTGGTCAATACAGAATCTGCATCGATAATCACCTTTTCAATTTCATTTTGCAAAGGCGTAAGTTGCTCGTTTACAAGCTCCATGATACCTTGTCCGGTCTCTGCCGTTAGCATATCACCATCGACAGCAAATGGACCCTCATAATTAGGAATGATTGATAAGGATTTTCCACCTAGGAGCCCTCCTCCATATATTTTGGCGATACTTTTTTTTGAAAATTCAAAGCTTTTTTCAATGGAGAAGGTAACTAATAGTTTCCCTGTTTTATCGGCAAAGCCAATAGATTGGACTCTTCCCACAGCGTACCCATTAATGGTCACAGGAGATCCTGTTGCTAAGCCTTCTACGTTGTCATAAACCGCGTACATTATCTTACTATCATCAAAAAGGTTTTCCCCTTTCAAATAATTATATCCAAAAATGATTAGTGTAATGGCCACTATCATTAATAAAGCAGTTTTTACTTCTCTAGAAACTTTCAAAAGCTACGTCGTTAATTGTTAGAACAAAAATAGGATATAAAACTAAGAGTCTTCAAATCCTCAGCATTAATTTAACACTTTTTGCAGAGGAACCTTTATGTTATCAGAGTTAAAGGAAACGATATAGGCCGTGGTATACCCCTTAGCCTTTGCTTGCTTTAGCCTGTTTTGAATGTCCGTATAATTGGAAGTACTACCCGTGTAATACTTATATAAGTTTCCTTCCTTGGTTCTTGAAATTTCAGAAAGTTTTTTGAAATTATAGGATTTAGGTTCCAGCTTGCGACTACTCGCTGCCAATTGGACCTTAAAGGTTACTCCCGACACTATTTTATCGGCTGTAGGATTTGTATCAATTGTAAACGTAGGAGATTCCTCAGGGATAAAGACTTTTGCTTTGTAGGTTGAGACTGCATCAGAAATCGTTTTAGCGATGGCTTTCTGTCCTTTGTTCGATGCTAAGTACCTTCCTTCCTTTACATTTGTAATAAAACCCGTTTCAATAAGTATGCTCGGCATCACTGTTTGATGCAACACCACAAATCCAGCCTGTTTTACTGATCTATCTTTTCTTTTTAATTTTTCTCTGAAATTATCCTGCACCAAGGAAGCAATTAAAATACTTTGTTCCAAGTATTCTTCTTGCATCAAATCAAAACCAATAATCGACTCTGGTGAGTTTATATTATAATCGGCATAGGCCGTTTCATAATCTTCTTCTAAAAAAATTACTGCATTTTCAGCCTTAGCAACGCGAAGGTTTTGAGCATTTGCGTGTAGCCCCAATACATAGGTTTCCGTTCCATACGCCTGCGTATTATGTGCATTACAATGAATGGAAATAAACAGGTCTGCATTTGCTTTATTGGCAATAGCACCTCTTTTTTTCAATCCTATAAAGACATCTGTAGTACGCGTATATTCTACCACTATTTCAGGGTTCTTAGCGAGTTCCTTCCCGAGGGCAAGTGCTATTTTCAAAGCGATATCGGATTCTTTAAATCCAAATTTAGAGGGTTTACCTGGATCTGTACCACCATGACCCGCATCAATAACCACTTTAAACTTTTTGCTTTGCACTGGTAGATTAGGAGTTTCTCCCGCTTTCGCGAAAGCGGTTCCAGAACACACAAAAAGGTGCAAAAGAATTGTTAACAACGTTAAATAACTACTAAATATGTGATGGAGACGCATCCTTTTCTTCAAAATTTGATCTTTTAATCGTTAGTTCGTAAAATAATACTGTTCTGCGGTATAAACGCCAATTGTTGTGTCCATATTTCAAATTTACTTTTTTAGAGGAATCGTCCCGAAAAAAAGGTGTAATTTTGGCGCTATATTTGATATTTCAGGCACAAAAATAGGGTTAATCATATTGCAAACAAAAATCGCAAAATTACTGCTAATTACAAGCGCCCTGCTTTGCTCATTTTTGAGCCACAGTCAGGACCTTCCGTCCAAGAATGATGCCAGAAGAGTACCCGCCAAAGACACCACCCTTATCACCACTGCAGCTGAAGGATTCAAAGCTTTTGAACCGCAACAAGATACTACAAAAACCAAGGCGCAAGACTCTCTTATTGTTAAGAAAAAAGAAACGCTCACAGATAAAGTGAAATACAAAGCCACCGATTATGAGCGTATCTCACAACGTCAAAAGAAAATATTTCTCTACAATGAAGCTGAGGTTTTGTATGGAGACATGAAGATCAATGCTGGAGAGATTGAACTCAATTACGAAACAAATACCGTTTTTGCCAAGGGAATTATTGATTCTTCAGGAACCTACACCCAACTGCCAGTATTTGTACAGGGCACAAATGAAGTCATCCCAGATTCTATCAAATTCAATTTTACAACACAGCAAGCACTTATTTATGGATCTCGCGTCCAAGATGATGGCACCGGGTTTAAAATTAAAAATGAGGTGAGTAAGCGCGTTAATGACTCTGTAGTCTTTATGCGCAATGTAAAATTCACAACGAGTGAAAATGTAGATGAGCCTGAATACTATTTTTATGCCAGGAAAGTAAAATTTGTTCCAGGAAAAAAATTAGTAACAGGCATTACAAATATGTACATCGCTGATGTCCCTACTCCTATTGGTTTACCTTTTGCCTTCTTTCCCATGGAAAAAGAAAAAAGCATTTCAGGTTTTATCCTTCCGTCGCCCGGAGAAACCAGACAGAGAGGGTATTCCTTGCAAGGTCTTGGGTACTATTTTGCACTGAGTGATTATTATAACTTAGCCATAGATGGAGATTACTATACCAACGGTAGTTATGCCATACGAGGGAGTTCCCAGTATAAACTCCGCTATAAATTTAATGGTCGTTTGAATTTCAGTTACGAACGCATTTTGCAAAGTGAACGAGGTTTGCCAGACTTTGCAGAAACGAATACCTATAACATACGTTGGAATCATAGCCAAGATCAAAAAGCAAGTCCCAACAGTCGATTTTCAGCTTCTGTAAACTTAGGAAGCTCCAATTTTTACCAGCAGTCCTTGAATCAAAGTACCACCGGAAATTTCTTGAACAACAACTTTAGTTCTTCGGTTTCATATTCTAAAACTTTTCAAACTAAAACACCTATCAACTTAACGTTGGCAGCTACGCATTCACAAAATTCTCGTACAGAGGTCATAAATATGACCTTACCTACCGCGCAAGTTAATGTAGACCGGATGTACCCGTTTGCACCCAAGACGGGAAGTAAAAAAGGAATTTTACAGAATATAAATTTTAGTTATTCCGCCCGTGGCGAAAATCGCTATCAAACCACGGACAGCCTTTTCTTCAGACCCGAAATGTTTAGAGATGGACAAATGGGCATACAACATCAAGTACCCATTGCGACCAACTTCAAAGTATTAAAATATTTTAGTGCTTCCATAGGCGGTAATTTTACAGAAAACTGGCTTTTCAAAACCATTGACCAATCCTTTGACGAAGAGGCCAATGCTGTCGTGAGAGATACGGTAAGAGGGTTTGATTCGTACCGCACCTACAGTGGAGGAATCAGCTTAGGAACAACTATTTATGGGACATTCCCGTTCAAGGAAGGGAGTCGTATTCAGACTATTCGTCACGTGATGAGGCCTTCTATCAGTTATAGCTATACACCCGCTTTTGATCAGTATTTTGAACGCTATCAACGTACAGATCCGCTGGACCCAACATTAACTGAAGAAGTCGAGTACAGCAGATTTGAGGGCGGATTATATGGCGCTCCTACCAATCGCGTGTCGAGTTCTATGTCCTTTAGCCTAAGTAATGTAATCGAAGCGAAAGTGCGCTCAAAAGATTCTACCGTCACAGAACCCGTAAAAATATCGTTGCTTAAAAATCTTAATTTCAGCACCAGCTATAACTTTGCGGCCGATAGCCTGCGATTATCCCCTATTAATATGAGCGGTGCCATCCCTATCATACGAGATAAATTAGATGTCAACTTTAGAGCAGGTTTGGATATTTATGCTTTAAATAGCAGCAATACACGAATAAATACACTTAATATTAACAACGGCGGAAGTCTATTACGATTGACTGGAGCCAGTGCCAATTTTGGTTACAGCTTTTCGAGCAAAGATTTTGATGGGTCTAAAGAAAAGAACACGGATCGCACACAAAATCAAAATTTTGCTTCTGGTGGTAGACCCGATGACCTTTTTGGAGAAGGCGTTGATATTACCGGTGGACTCAATCGAAACGAACCTGATGATAAAGATAATGAAGAACAAGAAATCGAGTTCTACAATTTTGATATTCCTTGGAAGCTTAGGATGTCGTATCAGGTTAACTACTCAAACAGTGCCCGACAAAAAGAAATTTCAACACATTCTCTCGTATTTAGCGGTGATGTTGAATTAGGAAAACGCTGGACAGTTCGAGGGTCTTCTGGATACGATATTGAAAATCCTGGTTTTACCTATACCTCTCTAGGATTCTCACGAGATCTTGAAAGTTGGAAACTCGATTTTAACTGGGTTCCCTTCAGTGTTAGGTCTTCTTGGTACTTTTTTATTGGAATCAAAGGAAATATATTGAGTGACATCAAGTACGACAAGCGTCGTACCCCTGACGAACGCCTCTAAGACAAATTTATTTCTGGGCGTTGTTGTCCTCGCATCAATACCGTTGGGGAATATGGTATAATTCGTATCTTTCCTTTATGAAAAAAATAATCACTACCCCGAACGCACCAGCACCTATTGGCCCTTACAATCAAGCGACACTTTCTGGTAATACATTATATACATCAGGGCAAATTGCCATAGATCCAAAAACAGGAACATTGTTCAAAGGCAATATTGCTGAAGAGACGGAATTGGTCATGCAAAATCTTAAAGCTATTCTTGAGGCTGCAGACATGAGCTTTGACCACATTGTCAAAACATCAATTTTTATTAGTGACATGGAGAATTTTGGTGAAATTAACACGGTCTATGCTACCTACTTCGATGAAGCTACCGCACCGGCCAGAGAAACTGTAGAAGTTGCTAATCTACCTAAATACGTCAATGTAGAAATTTCTTGTATCGCGGTAAAGTAACATCTATGACAATCCATAAAAAAAGAGCTTGGTATCACCAAGCTCTTTTTTTATGACTATCACCTACTGTCTTAGTGTAGGATATAGCTTTTATGATGAGCCACCAATCCCTCAATGGGGCGTTTCAACACTTTTCCTAATTTCAATTGGTAATGTTCAAGGACCGCCTCCAATTCCTTTTCAAGATAAAAGGCGATAGAACCTACAAAATGAATAGGGATTTCATGAGCATCTTCAAACTGTAAAATTTGACATTCCACAAACTCGATCAAGCCCCTTTGTATTAATGACTGACAATAATCATGATTCTTATTTTCAATCAGGAAGCGAGCAAAAGTAGCCAAATAGGTATTTGGATTTGGGTTTTTGTACAAATGATTCTTCACACTTTCAGAGCTCAAATCGAAAGAAGCTTCAAATATAATTGCTAGATCCTTTGGAATTCTATTGAAGTGATAATCTCTTATCAATTGACGTCCAAAATAGTTGCCACTAGCATCATCCATTAAAATATATCCTAATGAAATAACTTTTTGAATGATATCACTCCCGTCGTAATATGAGCAATTTGAGCCAGTTCCAAGGATACAGACTATGGATTTCTCACCTTCGTTCACCGTTGCATACAAGGCTGCATACGTATCTTCTTTAACGACAATTTCGTCGGCGAGTGCAAAGAAACTTTCAAAAACTTCTTTAATCAGAAGCCTTGGTTTTTCAACACCACAGCCAGCCCCATAAAAATAGAGCCTTTTTACTTCATTTCGATGCTTATAAAGCTCAAAATTATTGATGATACGCTCATTCAATATCTCTTGTGAAAGCACTTGGGGATTTAATCCCAGGGTCTGCGTTTGAAACAACTCCTGACCATCGTCAGAGAGGGCTATCCAATCTGTCTTTGTAGATCCACTGTCAACGATTAATATCATAGGGCAATTGGTATGGTTACGCTTTCGCGAAAGCGCTATAAAAACGCTTTCGCCAAACCGAAATACTATCTTAAAGCGCGTTTACTTTTTCTGCAAGGTCGACAAGCTTGCTGGAATACCCAAACTCATTATCATACCAAGAAACAAGTTTAAAGAAGCGAGAATTCAACTCTAGAGACGCACCAGCATCAAAAATACTTGTACGATCATCACTCACGAAATCTTGAGAAACAACACCTTCATCTGTATATCCTAAAACTCCTTTCATAGCCCCATTAGCAGTCGCTTCAAAGACTTTTTTGATTTCGGCCAGTGATGTTTCCTTCGTCGTACGTACTGTGAGATCTACCACTGAAACATCGGCTGTAGGAACTCTAAACGCCATTCCTGTTAATTTACCCTCAACTTCTGGCAACACTTTACCGACAGCTTTTGCGGCTCCTGTTGATGCTGGGATAATATTTACGAGGGCACTACGCCCATCTCTATATGCTTTTCTAGATGGACCATCTACCGTCAATTGAGTAGCTGTTGTCGCGTGAATCGTGGTCATTAGACCTTCTTCAAGACCCCAGTTGTCACTCACTACTTTTGCCAATGGCGCCAAACAGTTTGTTGTACAAGATGCATTGGATACAATCGTATGCGCTGCTGTTAAATCTTTATCGTTTACTCCCATTACAAACATAGGCGCATCTATAGACGGTGCTGAAATAACAACCTTCTTTGCTCCCGCCTGGATGTGATAATCGGCAGTCTCTAGTGTCGTAAAGATTCCGGTACATTCGGCAACAACATCTGTTCCTACTTCATCCCACTTTAAATTTTTTGGATCACGCTCTGCAGTAATACGAATGGTTTTGCCGTCTACAACAAGGTGCCCATCTTTTACTTCGATAGTACCATCAAAACGCCCATGAACTGAATCATACTTCAATAAGTACGCTAAGTGCTCTACCTCTAATAGATCATTGATTGCAACGACATCAACATCATCACGTTTTACAGTTGCACGAAATACAATTCGTCCAATTCTACCAAAACCATTTATTCCTAATTTCATGTTTGCCATTTCTTCTTCTTTATCTAATTTATAATTTTACGTAGTCATTATATCAGACACACGTATCAATTCCTTATTAATTTTTGATTCTCCTTTAATGGCTTTCGCCAAAGGGGTAAGCGTCATTTTATCATGAATGGTACCAACCATAAAATTACTTTTACCTTCCAAGAGAGACTCTACTGCTTTCACACCCATTCGACTCGCAAGTACACGGTCATAACAAGTAGGAGAACCGCCTCGTTGCATATGCCCCAAAACAGAAACACGCACATCATATTCTTCTAAATTCTCATCTACATAATCCTTGAGTTCGAAAACACTCTTTCCAATTTTATCACCTTCAGCGACGATCACAATGCTCGACGATTTGCCACTCTTCTTGGAGCGTTCTAATGATTCTACCAAACGATCGATTCCCATATCTTCTTCTGGAATCAAAATCTCTTCTGCTCCAGCCCCAACACCTGCATTAAGAGCAATATGTCCTACATCACGCCCCATTACTTCTACAAAGAAAAGTCTGTCGTGTGAATGCGCTGTGTCACGTATCTTATCTATAGCCTCTACGGCTGTATTTAAGGCGGTATCATACCCTAAGGTTCTATCTGTACCATTGATATCATTATCGATGGTGCCAGGGATCCCCATTACTGGAAAACCATATTCAGTATTGAATACCAAGCCTCCTGTAAAGGTTCCATCCCCTCCTATTAATACAATACCGTCGACACCGGCTTCTTTCAATTTATCAAAGGCAATATGTCGCCCTTCTTTAGTCATAAACCGCTTTGATCTGGCCGACTTTAAAAAAGTTCCTCCTTTATTTATAATACCTCTAACACTACGGGCATCTAAAGGGATGAAATCTCCATCAATGAGTCCTTCATATCCTCTATAAACGCCTACACATTCTATATTATGATAGGCACATGTACGTGCTACAGATCTGATAGCTGCGTTCATTCCTGGAGCATCTCCTCCAGAGGTCAAAACGGCTATTTTTTGCATTTTTTCGATCATTTTAAAGCTTATAAAAATTAAATTTAGGAAACTATCCCTAGATAATTCAAGGATTTAGAAGCTTTTTAATGGGATTGTCGATTTCAAACGTTTTCGTTTGAAAACTTTTTCACAAGTGAGCTCTTAAAATGCGAAATTCTCAATAAAAAAGGTGAAAAAAAGGCTTAATTGGATGGTTTACGCTTTCGCGAAAGCATGAAAATCATGAAATGTGAATGGCAAAAATAGCAGCTTAACTTTTTGCCTTATTTGTTCTTAAATGAAACCCCATCGGGTCCTACTTTTTCATTTTTCACAGCGGGTTCTTGAAGCGCTTTAAGTACCTCCGCTGTTTTACCTTTAAATATTTTTCGCAGCAGTCCTTTAAAGGAATTGAAATCGACAGCATACGACAGTCCAGCTCCTTGCGTATAGCCTTCTGTTTCTCCTACAAATTGAATATCACTTTGTCTGTTGAATACCTTGGCGCGCAAAGTTCCATCTTCATTCAAAAGGAAATCGACTTCCACGTCACCTACAATAACAGATTCACTGATTCCTCCCGTCGGAACTCCCACCTTTCCATTGATCAATACACGATCGGTAATTTGTGTTGCAAGGGTAATCCCAACACGTCCCGCAGACTGATACTCCGGATTGTTATCGGCAGAGACTAAATCTACGCCTACATCAAAGACCCCGTCATTATCATTGAATAGGATACTACTTAAAATGGAAGACCCGGTTTCAAAAGCGTTGTTTAGCACAGCAGCAGAAGATACTGTTGTAGCGCTAATAAATGTATTCTGCGAGACCAAAGAAATGGCGTTCAACTCTCGTGTATTTCGATCGCTTAATCTAAAATCCAACTCAGAGGTAACTGTACTCCCTGAATTAGGGAAATTAATCTCAAAGTCGATCTCAGGCTGTAATAGTTCTCCATTCAATTTGATAACAACCTCCACAGGGATTTTACGATTCACCGATGGATTTTCTAATAGAATGGAAGGGTTGGCTTGGGTTATATATTTTGCCTTTAGATCAAGTAAGGCGCGTTCAGGACTACCTTCCCAGCGTATATTTCCCAAAGGTTCTACTTCAAATTCCTTAGAAACACCATACTTAAAGTCAAACTTTCCATCATATACAACAAAGTCTCCCCACATATTGAATTTACCATTGGTATTGACTTCAATAAGCAAGTTCCCTGCACCTCTGCCTCTTAGTTTGGTTCCATTTCTCTTATCTACCACAATTTCAATCAATGCATCTGTATCAACATCCAAATCAAAACTTAACTCAAGTCCGCTTGCCTCTACATTACTCACAAACTCCCCATTGATACGAGCCGCCTTCTCTTCAGGGCTTAAGAAATGAATGTATGAATTATCACCAATAGCTTCTGTATCATCTATTGGTAAATAGAACACTGTTCCCTTTTCAGTACTGGCCAAAACATTTATCACCAACTTATCTGTAGGCCCTATTAAAGTAGCTTCTCCAGAAATAAAGGCAGTTCCATAATAGAGTGACTCTATATCCTCTTTAGTATCGAGCACTAGAAGTCGGTTGGTATTAATAGCAAGGTCTAGTTCCCAGTCGGAGAAAGCCTTATGTGAGATCGCACCATTTAAACTACCAGCTGTTTTTTCTTTGATATCTTCCAGTGCTATGGACCGAAATAAGAACTGCTGTTTATTGAGATCTAC
This sequence comes from Dokdonia sp., assembly GCA_047630395.1. Classification (GTDB taxonomy): domain Bacteria; phylum Bacteroidota; class Bacteroidia; order Flavobacteriales; family Flavobacteriaceae; genus Dokdonia. The sequence goes on along the minus strand of JBLHXM010000006.1, from coordinate 25,157 downwards.
CCGTGCCATTCCTTTAAAATCATAGTCAACATTTAAATAAGGAATCTTAAGTCCGGCATTCTTCAAACGAAGACTACCATCGATATCTGGGTTTTTATAACTTCCAGTCACCCGAGCATTTCCACTCGCTAGTCCGCGAATGTTTGTGATCACATCGCCACCCATTTCATCAAAAGGATGTAAGTCAAAGTCTTTGAGTGTCACACTGAGATCGATGGTAGGATTATCACCTTCTACGTTGATAGCCCCTTTGGCATATAAAGAGCGAAACATCTCATTAGTAAGTGAGGACTTTATTTCATAGCTCGACAAGGTATTATTACCCTTGACTTGTACATCTAGCGTTCCAAGAAGATTGTCATTAACTCCAAGATTATTAATAATTACAGAGGAGTTGGGAAAATAAGCTCCATCTTTTTGAATTACATCCAAATCCCCATTCACATGACCTGCGAGTGCTATATTTTCTATTTCAGGAGTGATCTTCGCTAGATCCACATTAGTAAACTTGGCTTTAATATCTTTGTAGGTAGAGTCTCTCATGACACCACTTAAGGCAATTCGTTCGTCTTTATGACTTAAGACCAGTGCTTTGATATCGACATCTTTGAAATTATTATCAAAGACAATACTATTATTATCATCATTTTCTTCATTGATATACCACCGATTACTCTTAAAATCAACATCTGACTTTTTAAAACCTAATACCGAATTCCCATCTGCATTTATGGTATGGTATAAGGAAAGATTAAAGGCATCTTCGTTAAAATCACCTCCGTTAAATTCAGAACGCATAAAGAGTGTATCCTTTAAGGTTACATTGATCAAGTTGAAGTCAGAAACAGCATAAAAACCGGCATTAATACTATCTGCAGAAACGTAGGTATTATACAGTGGATTCTTATTGTCCACACGGACTTCAATTGCCTGCGCCATAGTACCAAAAGCTTCTATCCTTGGAGACTTAAAAGTGAGTTTGAATTCAGAATCGTTAGAAACAACACTACCTCGTATAAGCGTTCTCGGCTCAAATTGAATTTCAGGAACAAAAACCTCCACGATTTTATTTTTTAGCGTGAAATCAAAATCCATATACTGCCCCTCCGTTGTGACTTCAGGTTGATAGTTGGTATACAAACTCCCAATGGCATTTTTAAATAAAGGAACAACCTCTGTAAAACTAAAAATCCCACTAACGGCACCAGAGATAATGTCTGGCGAGTTCACCTCCATGGTGCGCACTCTTTTTTTATCAAAACTACTTGTAATCGAAAAGTCTTTAAATTCATAGGTATCATTGACGTTTTGATAACTCGCGTCTGTAAAAGTGATCTTCCCAAAAGCATCACCAATACCCGTTCCTTTCATATCCATAAGAACTTCCCCACTAAGGATGGATATACTATCATTTACAAAACCAAGACCGTTTAAGTTTGCATAACTAATATTTGCAGTAAAGTCAAAATTATTCACCGCTTTTGTCACATCGATAAGTCCGTGTAGATCCATTTTTAAATATTTGTCTTTGACAAATATTTCCCCATTAAAGACTGGAGTTTTCAAATTACCAAATAGACTAATATCCTGAAAGGCATATCCATCGAATACTACACTTGCAATCGAACCCGACAACTGTGTATTTAAATATTCTTGAATTAACCCCTTTCCATTAACATCAATGTCCAAGGTTGTCCGCCCCAACCGAGATTCCTGCACCAATTCTCCCACATTAAAATCAAAAAGTTTTACATTCCCTTTGTAGGTAGTTAGGTCTGTATTTTGAATATCCGAGAGATCCAGATCGATCACTGCCTTACCTAAATTACTTATTAATTCGCCTTGAGTATTCAAAGTATTAGAGGTTACTTCATTATGTCCAGAGAATTGCACTCGCCCCATTCTTATCAATTCTTTAGGCAAAGAAGACAGCACTTTAGGAAGTAATGCTTTGAGGTCAAAATAATTCGTTTGAATGCCCTCATAGTCACCTGAAATTATAAAATCATCCGATTCAACCAAGCCAGTGAACTGAACATTTCCTTCTATTTTGGAGGTGTGAAGGCCACTGAGTTTAAAGTTTTCGACAAAGAAATCACTTAATACACCTGTCAAAACCCCACTGAACGTGAGTGCTTTATCTGGCGCAAAACCATCGTAAAAAGGATTAATATCTGTGGTAGAGATTTCCGCTTTCGCGAAAGCAGCCTTAATAGCCACTCTATTATTAAAATCATCTAAGGCATTGCTTCTTGTATCTAAATCAATACTGCCCTCTATTACAGATTTCATTGTCTTCAGTGTAAAGTTATGAAGCAAAATAGCATCTGGATCATAATGCATCTCCCCTGCTAACGATTGTATCTGATACCCTTTTCTAGCATCAAAGCCTAAATCATTGATCATCGCATCAACAACGTCATCGCGGAGTTTAAAATCATCTACATTTATCTTCAGATTGCTATAATCAAGAACTAATGGATCGTTAAGCTCTTCATCCATATATCTGAAACGTCCGTTTATAATATCGATATTAGGCGTAGTCAAAAGAAAAACCTTTTTTATAGCAGGCTCTTCAATAACAAAACTTTTTGAAAAAATAGATAGATTATCCCGTTCCTCTCCATTATATTTCTTAACATATAAGAAGGCTCCTGTTATATCAACACTCCCCAAATTCATGTTTCCGTCAACAATATTTTTAACGCTTAAAATACTTGTAGACAAGGATTTGGCAAAAATAAGTGTGTCAGCATGATGATCTTTGATCAAGACGCCTTGCAAATTAACATCGCCATTCCATTTAAGACCTACGCGATTGACTTGAATATCTGTATGGTACTTTGAATTGACTGTTGCAGTAACATATTTAGCTGCGCGTGTCTGTACTGCGGGAATTGAAAACAAGATAAGTAGCGTCCCGAATAAAAGAAGTAGGACAAGAAGGACACGAAGTATTATTTTTCGTGTTTTTTTGATACGCGATGTTGTATTAACTTTGTCTTCTTTCACAAGTATTGTGCCCTAGCTAATGTCTAAAAAAAATAACTGTTATATTTTGGCGATTGAATCCTCTTGCGATGATACTGCCGCCGCTGTATTATACAACGATACGGTATTGTCTAATGTTGTTGCAAATCAACAGATTCATGAGCAATATGGAGGTGTTGTTCCTGAGTTGGCCTCAAGAGCCCACCAGCAAAACATAGTTCCAGTCGTTACTGCAGCTCTACTTCAAGCAAATATCGATAAAAAAGCGTTAAGTGCCATAGCATTTACAAGTGGTCCTGGTTTGCTGGGCTCCTTATTGGTAGGTACCTCATTTGCAAAGTCTTTGGCGCTGGGATTAGACATTCCACTTATTGATATTAATCATATGCAGGCGCATATTTTAGCTCATTTTATTGACGAAAAAGGTTTTGAAAAACCCAGCTTTCCTTTCCTAGCGATGACCTTATCTGGCGGGCATACTCAAATTGTGAGGGTCGACAATCATTTTGACATGACCGTTATTGGTCAAACAATTGATGATGCTGTTGGCGAAGCTTTTGATAAAAGCGCAAAACTATTAGGATTACCTTATCCTGGAGGACCGCTTGTTGATAAATATGCCCAGCTGGGGAACCCAAAGGCGTATCCGTTTACAAAACCAAGGGTAGGCGATCTCAATTTTAGCTTTAGCGGACTTAAAACCCAAATCATGTATTTCGTTCAAAAGCAAGTGGCATCCAATGCCGATTTTGTTTCACAACATAGAAATGACGTTTGTGCATCGATCCAATATACAATCGTAAACATCATTATTGATAAACTTAAGAAAGCAGTAAAGGAAACTGGCATTAGCACCATCGCTATTGGCGGAGGCGTTTCTGCCAATAGTGGAATTCGAAAAGCAATCAAGGACGGAGAAGAAAAATGGGGATGGAAAACACATATTCCCAAATTTGAGTTTACAACCGACAATGCAGCTATGATTGGAATTGCGGGATACCTTAAATTCCAGCAAATGGAGAATACATCACAGTATCTTGACCATGCGGTAACTGCACAATCAAGACTTAAAATCTAAGTATGCAACTCTTTTATAGCGCCGAAATAGGAATAGACAATCCTACCTATACTTTTTCCAGAGAAGAGAGCAAGCACATCATTAGGGTCCTTCGAAAAAAAGAAGAGGATGTCGTTCACATTACGGATGGCCGCGGCTATTTATATACCTGCACCATTATATCTGCAAATCCAAATAAATGTACGGTTCAAATAACAGATAGTCTCTTTCACGAGCCCATGCCTTATAAACTGCATATGGCCGTTGCTCCAACCAAAAATAATGATCGCTTTGAGTGGTTTTTAGAAAAAGCAACAGAGATTGGCATTACCGAAATAACGCCGCTGTTGTGTGATCATAGTGAACGAAAAAACATTAAGGAAGAACGCTTGTCTAAAATTGTACAAAGTGCAATGAAGCAATCGCTGCAAATGCACCTGCCAAAGCTCCACCCTTTGACAACTTATGCGTCATTTATTTCCCAACTAGAAGAAAAAACAGCCACCAAGTACATTGCTCATTGCGAAGATGGAGTGAAAATTTCACTACAACAGTCATTATCCCTTCATAATGAAGTAGTTATACTTATCGGACCCGAAGGTGATTTTTCCGAGAAAGAAATTTTAATTGCTTTAGAAAATAAATATATTGCACTCACGTTAGGAAAGAATCGATTGCGAACTGAAACTGCCGCTTTAACAGCTTGCCAATTGCTTTCTTTTTTGAATGAACAATAAACCCCACTATATGTAAAAGACTTTGGTGTTTTCACCGAAAGCATGTGAGGTTGGTCTATTATGGAAGATAATCGTTTTTTGAACAATGCACTATTATTCAAGTAATGGACCGTTGCCTCATTAATTATTAAGAAAATCCCGTCAACCGACGGGATTTTTTATGTTTAAGACTCTTGTCTAGAAGTTCTAATGTGCGCGAGCTATAAAAATCTGATAATTAGTTACTTATACATTCGTATTCACATATAATCTATCCATTTATCTTACGATATCATGTTTTATATATAAATTAGTACTTGCAAGTTTTGCCACTAACAGTATTTGTTGTTTATTTGCAACTACTTCAAATTTTGGAGTATAAGACCCAACTTACTGATAATCAAGTTACTAGATGAAACTAAGAGATTTTATCAATGTTGTTGTGCCTTATATTCCTGCCTTTTTAAGCGGGCTCATATGTGTTGGCCTAATTTACGGTTTAGAAAATTTTCTTCCCGAAGCCTATAGAACAGTAGATAATCTTCGTTCCATTTTACTACTTATTGCATTCATTAGCATACTCTTAGTCTTTATGTTTATTGCTTTTATCTTTACGAAAGCAAATCAGCAAAGATCTACTGGCACCAATTTAAGTGTAGAAATTAATAGTCTCACCCAAAAGGTACATCACTTCAGGAACATCGTTGATATTTTGGTCCGGTCTAAAGTGTGGAATCCAGGATTAAGAGAGTATATAGATGAAGAGTTTGGAGATTTAAATTTCTTCCAAATGAAAGAATTTTACAAAGGGCGCTCAAAATTGGCTATTGAATTTATAGAAGAAAACAATCGTTTCGGCGAAACTGAGAATTTATACTTAGAATCAAAATCATTACTTCTAGAGAACCCTAATGACAGTAAAGTCTCTAGCTTTTCAAATCCGAAAAATTATGACAAGGCAATCCTCGCCAAATGGATTGCACATAAATGTGGTTCAGGACTTTGGTATTTTTTCGGCTACAAATACCCTTCTTTTAAGGATGAATTGGACGTCAACCGTATTTACGAGCGTCATCAAGAAAAAATACTGAGCCATGCGATCCAATTAGACACTCAAAAATATCAGGATATGGGATTTAGCGAAGAACTATTATCTAAGCTAGGAGAACAGATGTCTGAAGAGGTTATCCCTAGACTATATGCCCTGACGACTCAAGCCCATAAAAAATTACCGAGCATTGTAAATATTGCTTTCGTACTCATGCTTCTATTGACCATCTTTGGTATTTTCCAACCCATTGCTACGCTACTCTTTCAATTACCCCCTATATTTTCCTTTATCTCCATTGCTGTTGTCATGAGTATGTTACTTTTTATGGTGCTGGCAATCTACCCTTTTGTCATGAAAGAAGTAAATAGGAAATAGTAAAATTTACCTATTTAAAAAGAGTCATTCTACCCATTTATTCTTGCTCAATTTGTATCGGCGATGACGCCTACAATTTCAAATTCTCACGTCCTTCTTCCTTTATTTTCTGCTGGTTAATGACTAAATTTGATGTTTTGCCAAAACGAAGCTGTGACTGAAGAATTAATAGAAGTATACGGGGCGAGAGTCCATAATCTAAAGAATATAGATGTTATGATTCCGAGAGAAAAACTCGTGGTCATTACAGGTCTATCAGGAAGTGGTAAAAGCTCTTTAGCTTTCGATACCATTTATGCTGAAGGCCAACGTCGATATATAGAAACATTCTCTGCCTATGCTCGGCAATTTCTTGGAGGTTTAGAACGTCCTGACGTAGATAAAATTCAAGGCCTCTCCCCTGTGATTGCGATTGAACAAAAGACGACAAGCAAGAGTCCGCGATCTACGGTTGGTACGATTACAGAAATATATGACTTCCTGCGCTTACTATACGCTCGGGCAAGCGATGCGTATAGTTACAACACGGGGCAGAGAATGGTGAGTTATAGTGACGACCAAATCAAAGGTTTGATTTCCTCATCTTACCAAGGAAAACGAATAAGTATCCTCGCTCCTACCGTTCGATCAAGGAAAGGGCATTATCGTGAACTCTTCGAGCAGATCGCCAAACAAGGCTTTGTAAAAGTACGTGTAGACGGCGAAGTCAAGGATATCGTCAAAGGCATGAAAGTCGACCGCTATAAAATGCATGATATTGAAATCGTCATTGACCGATTGGCAATTGATTCAAATGACAATAGTGATAAACGCTTAAGCGAAAGTATAAACACCGCGATGTACCATGGAGATGATGTATTAATAGTTTTAGAGCAGGAAAGTCAAGAGGTTCGATATTTTAGTCGAAACCTGATGTGCCCTTCGACAGGCATTTCCTATCCGAACCCTGAACCTAATAATTTCTCCTTTAACTCTCCAAAAGGTGCCTGCCCAAAGTGTAATGGTATCGGGGAATTATATGAGGTCAATGATCGTAAAATTATACCCAATCCAAAACTCTCTATCAAAAATGGAGGTATTGAGCCACACGGACCTCATAAAAACAATTGGATCTTTAAACAGCTGCAGCTGATTGCTGATCGTTTCGAATTTAAGCTTTCAGATCCTATTGAGAAAATTCCAGATGCAGCCATGCAGTTTATCCTCTACGGAGGCAATGAAGACTTCTCTATTCAGTCTAAGGATTTAGGAGTTACTAGAAATTTCAAAATTGATTTTGAAGGGGTAGCAAATTTTATAGATAACACTTATAATACAAGCGAATCAACTTCCCTGAAACGATGGGCTAAAGCCTACATGGACAAGATAAAATGTCCAGAATGTGAAGGCTCAAGATTGCGCAAAGAATCCCTCTATTTCAAAGTCAATGAAAAGAGTATTGCAGACTTGGCACATATGGATATTCTCCAACTCAAAGAGTGGTTCGAAAACTTAGATGCTTCCCTATCGGAAAAGCAATTAAAAATAGGTGCTGAAGTAACGAAGGAAATTAGAACTAGAATCCAATTTTTAGTAGATGTTGGCCTGACCTATCTTTCCTTGGATCGAAGTTCAAAATCGCTATCCGGAGGAGAAGCGCAGCGCATAAGACTCGCAACACAAATTGGTTCTCAATTGGTGGGCGTTCTTTATATTCTCGATGAGCCGAGTATTGGCTTGCATCAGAGAGATAATGAAAAACTGATCAACTCTTTAATCGCTTTGAGAGATCTCGGTAACTCTGTCATTGTCGTTGAGCACGATAAGGATATGATTCAACGAGCAGATCATGTTATTGATATAGGTCCACACGCTGGAAAATACGGAGGAAACATTATAAGCGAAGGAACTCCAAAAGAATTATTGAAACACCACACGCTCACCGCTCAGTATCTGAATGGAGAAAAAGAAATTGAGTTACCTGCTACGCGAAGAAAAGGAAACGGGAACTTCATTGAACTTAAAGGCGCTACGGGAAATAATTTAAAGAATGTTTCCATAAAAATTCCACTCGGAAAAATGATCGCTGTCACAGGGGTTTCCGGAAGTGGAAAATCGACACTGATCAATGAGACGCTGTACCCCATTATGAATGCCCATTATTTCAATGGAGTAAAGATCCCTATGCCCTATAAGAGCATTAAAGGGCTTGATCATTGCGATAAAGTTATCGATATTAATCAATCGCCTATTGGACGTACACCTCGATCTAATCCAGCAACCTATACGGGAGCTTTTGGTGAGATTCGAACCTTATATGCCAAAACCCCAGAAGCACTTATTCGAGGCTATAAACCAGGGCGTTTTAGCTTCAATGTGACTGGTGGTCGCTGTGAGACTTGCAAAGGTGGCGGACTGCGCGTTATTGAAATGAACTTTTTACCAGATGTCTATGTTGAATGTGAAACGTGTCAAGGAAAAAGATTCAATAGAGAAACCCTAGAGATACGATACAAAGGGAAATCCATATCAGACGTTTTGGAGATGACCATTCGAGAGGCTACGATCTTTTTTGAACACATCCCAAAATTAAATAGAAAATTAAAAACGATCAAGGATGTTGGCTTGGGTTATATTACCTTAGGGCAACAGTCCACTACATTATCTGGTGGTGAAGCCCAGCGTATCAAACTGGCAGCAGAGCTAAGCAAACGAGATACAGGCAATACTTTTTATATTTTAGATGAACCAACCACAGGGCTCCATTTTGAAGATATTCGAGTATTGATGGATGTTTTAAATAAGTTGGTAGATAAAGGAAATACTATTCTCATCATCGAGCATAACTTAGATGTTGTAAAAATGGCCGATCATATTATAGACATTGGCTATGAAGGTGGTAAGGGTGGTGGCGAACTTGTAGCACAAGGGACTCCTGAGCAAATTATCAAAGATAAAAAGAGCTATACGGCTCAATTTTTAAAGAAAGAAATGAACTAAAGCCTCGGCTTTGTCAAAAGAAATATACGATGAGAAACGAAAATAGACCGAAAGGATGGAATGAAAAAAAGACCAATGACTCTTGGGCGATTTTTAAAATCATGGGAGAATTTGTAAATGGTTTTGAACGTATGAGTCGCATTGGACCTTGTGTTTCCATTTTTGGAAGTGCCCGCACAAAACCAGACCATAAATATTACAAACTAGCCACAGAAATTGCTGAGAAAATTGTAGACAATGGGTACGGCGTAATTACAGGCGGAGGACCCGGAATCATGGAAGCCGGTAATAAAGGGGCGCACTTAGCTGGAGGTACTTCCGTAGGTTTAAATATTGAACTTCCCTTTGAACAACACGACAATCCATACATCGACAGTGACAAGAGTTTAGATTTTGATTACTTCTTTGTTCGTAAAGTGATGTTTGTAAAATACTCCCAAGGTTTTGTTGTAATGCCTGGAGGTTTTGGAACTTTGGATGAACTCTTTGAAGCGATAACGCTTATTCAAACACACAAAATTCAAAAGTTCCCGATCATTCTTGTCGGAACTGATTTCTGGAGTGGTTTATTGGAATGGGTAAAAGCAACATTGTTGGACTCCTTTGAAACTATCAGCGCAAAGGATATTGATTTAATTCACTTGGTAGATACCTCAGATGAAGTACTAGAAGTATTGAATAACTTCTACAAGGAATACGATTTAAGTCCAAATTTCTAAGAGACGTGTCAGATATCTCCCTAGGTGATTTCCCTATGAAAAAATCCATATGTATCGCTGTTATTTTATGCTACTTTTTGAGTCTTCAGGCTCAGGAATTAGGATCCAAAGGAAGTAACCCCCTAGAGATAGCTTTCGCGAAAGCGTTATTAACGCAACCTTTTCCTATATCTAGCGTCTTATATGACCAGACGAGTAATCGTACACATAAAATGACAGCTACTGATGTACGAACAGATGATGTGTATAGTATTCACATAAATGGAACACATACTGACGCCCTAAAATTCATAAAAACGCATTGATTACAAAGGTAAAAATTTTTATAGCTCTATTATTATTTCCGTTGGGGGCCGTGGCCCAGCATTCGATCACAATCAATGCTCAACTCCTTCCTACCGAAGAAACCATAGAAATTAAGCAACAACTGAGATATGTCAATACGAGTAGCGATACGCTCTCTGCTATTTATCTTACAGATTGGGCACATAGTTTCTCCTCCAAACAGACGCCTTTAGCCCAGCGTTTTGCGGAGAACTATGACAAGAGATTTCACTTGGCTAAAGAGGAAGACCGTGGACGTACCACAATAGCTAGTATTTCTAGCAATTCTGTTTTTTTACAACATCAACGACCTAAGCATCATCCTGATATCATTAAAGTGATTTTACAAGAGCCTTTAATGCCTGGGGCTTACCGGCGTATTGATTTGGATTATACGGTAAAACTACCAGATGCCAAGTTTAGCCGTTATGGGGTTACACGAGTAAAAGATTTTAACTTACGATACTGGTTTGTCACGCCAGCAGTCTACAACCGTGGATGGCAATATTATAGTAATAAGAACCTTCAGGATCGCTATGCTCCTAAAAGTAACATCAATATTAACTTCTCAGTTCCAAAAGGATATTATTTAGTAACAGATTTAGATAGTTCGCTTTCTCAAACTTCCTATAATGCGGATGAAAAAATAGCCTTGATCACAGGAACTGACCGTGTAGATGTCAAAGTTTTTTTGCGACAAAAATCACAATATGAGGCGATCGAAACTGATTTTGTAACTGTAATCACAAACATTCAAGACAAACTTGTTCCTCCAGTCGAAAGAGCGCTTACAATCGATCGAATTGCAAATTTTTTACATAAGGAACTAGGCCCTTATCCTCATAAAAAGATACTTGTCACTGATTTAGATTACAAAGAAAATCCAGTATATGGATTAAATCAATTGCCTGAATTTATAAGACCTTTTCCGGAAGGATTCCAATACGAGCTAAAGTTATTGAAAACAACGATCAATAATTATGTGGACAATACCATACTGGTTAATCCACGTTATGATGCTTGGGTTTCAGAAGGAATAAAAATATACCTATTACAAGAGTATATGGATACCTTCTACCCGGATCTTAAAATTATTGGAGGACTCGATAAGTATTGGATCATACGTCAGTTTTATGCCTCAGAGCTCGAGTTCAATGATCAATTTACAATGCTCTATATGCACATGGCGCGCCTAAATCTTGATCAACCATTAACAACCCCACAAGATTCCCTCATAAAGTTCAATGTAAATATTGCAAATGCATATAAAAGTGGAGCTGGCCTTTACTACTTAGGGGATTTTATTGGACAAGAAAAAATTAAGTCCGGTATGAAGCAGTTCTACAAAGAACATCTTCTAACCCCTTCTACAACCTCCGATTTTGAAAAAATCCTACGAACGAGTACTCCTAAGGATATTGATTGGTTCTTTGATGATTATGTTAAAACGCGTGGAAAAATTGATTTTAAAATCTCCAAAACAAAAACCATCGGAGATTCCCTCTTTGTAACGGTTAAGAACAAACGAAAGAACAGAATGCCTGCATCTGTTTTTGGTTTTAGAAATGATAGCTTAGTCTCTAAAACGTGGGTTGAAAACATAGACAAAGAAAAGACCTTCGTCCTACCTGCCGATAGCGTTGATCGGTTGGTGATTAATTATAACAAGGCGATTCCCGAATATAACCTCCGAGACAATTACAAAAATCCAAAATCACTATTTGGATTTGATAAACCGCTGCATTTTAAGTTATTTCAAGATTTTGAAAACCCATCAAAAAGTCAAGTCTTTTTTATTCCAGTTTTCGACTTCAATATCTATGACGGTTTTTCTCCGGGACTAAAGATGTATAATAAAACAATTCTAACTAAAGGACTTAACTATCGCATACAGCCACAGTATGGCCTGCGTTCCAAAACACTTATAGGAAGTGCTTCCATTTCTTATATGCATAATTTTGAAGAAAGCAACCTTTTCCAAATCAGATATGGTATTTCAGGAAACCGTTTTTCTTATGAAGACAATTTATTTTTTAGGCGCATCTCCCCTTTTCTTCGTTTTAGCTTTCGAACACCGGATTTTAGATCTGATAAACGTCAAAGCATAACGGCTCGCTGGATTAGTCTATCCAGGGATAGAGATGAAAGTTTGTCCAATCAAGAACCCGATTATAGTGTTTTTAATCTACGATATACACATCGCAACCCTGGGATTACAAATACCTTTAATTACAATGCAGATCTACAAATCGCAGACAAGTTTAGTAAGGTCTCAGCAACGGCATTTTACAGGAAGTTGTACTTAAACAATCGCCAACTAAATCTACGCATGTACGCGGGGGCTTTTCTAAAAAATAATACGCCTAGCAATGATGATTTCTTCAGCTTTGCTTTGGATCGACCTACAGATTACCTTTTTGACTATAATTACTATGGTCGCTCTGAAGACAGTGGACTCTTTAGTCAGCAGTATATTGTTGCCGAAGGAGGATTTAAATCACAATTACAACCTGCTTTTGCCGACAAATGGATCGTGACAACAAGTGCAAGTACCACGCTTTGGAAATACATCTATGCCTATGGCGATATAGGCTTTGTGAAGAATAAAGGGATCAAACCTACCTTTGTATATGACGCAGGTATTCAGGTGAGCCTACTCGATGATTATTTTGAACTGTACTTCCCCCTATATTCAAACTTAGGATGGGAAATAGGTCAACCTAACTACGATCAAAAAATTCGTTTCACAGTTTCTATTAGTTTCGACACGGTCATTCGCCTCTTTAGCCGAAAATGGTACTAGGCTGTTTTATAGGCAGGTACGCTTTCGCGAAAGCGCACAACAATCATCTTCTTTAGATTATTGATTTCCTAACAAAAATACGGTAATATGGATTTTGTTAAACTATTATCAAAAAAACATCCTTTTTAATGAGTTATTCATAGCTATTTAGCACTGTTACACATTGAAATTGTCGTCCTTTATTCTTACTTTTGCAGAAGAAATACACTGTACTATGACAACATCTACTGCAAAAAAAACTGCGCTTTCATTTGATGATTTCAAAGCCTCTGTGCTTGAAGATTATCGCATCGCGGTCACCAGTAGAGAATGTAGTCTTCTAGGACGTCGTGAGGTTCTTACTGGAAAAGCAAAATTTGGAATTTTTGGTGATGGTAAAGAAATCCCACAATTGGCTTGGGCTCGAGCATTCAAAAACGGAGATTTCCGCTCTGGATACTATAGAGATCAAACCTTTATGATGGCCATTGGAAAATTGTCAATCGCTCAATTTTTTGCAGGCCTATATGCACATACAGATTTGGATTTTGATCCGATGAGTGCTGGAAAACAAATGGGCGGACACTTTGCAACCCATAGCTTAGATGAAAAAGGGAATTGGGTCAACTTACTTAACCAGAAAAATTCTAGTGCAGATATCTCTCCTACTGCAGGACAGATGCCAAGATTATTGGGCCTCGCTCAAGCATCTAAGATCTATAGAAATGTACCAACCACCGAGAAAACCAATTTTTCTGAAAATGGAAATGAAGTTGCTTGGGGAACGATTGGTAATGCAAGTACGAGTGAAGGATTATTTTTTGAAACTATCAATGCCGCTGGAGTATTGCAAGTACCAATGGTTATCAATATTTGGGATGATGAATACGGGATCTCCGTACATGCAAGACATCAGACTACCAAAGAAAACATCTCTGAGATCCTTTCAGGATTTCAACGTACCGAAGATGAAGATGGTTATGAAATCATACGTGTTATAGGCTGGGACTACCCTGCTCTTGTAGAAGCATATGAGCGTGCCGGACAAATTGCAAGAGAAGAACATGTACCTGTACTCGTTCACGTCAACGAACTGACCCAACCGCAAGGGCACTCTACATCTGGTTCTCATGAACGTTACAAAGATGAAGATCGTCTCGCTTGGGAAAGAGCGCATGACTGTAATGTCAAATTCCGAGAATGGCTCATCGCACAAGGTTTTGCAACCGATGAAGAACTACAAGTCACTGAAAAAGACATAAAGAAGCAGGTTCGTGATGGAAAAAAAGAGGCCTGGAGTGCCTTCTTAAATCCTATCAAAGAGGTACAAAACGAAGCCGTTGGAATTATGGATGCCGTAATTGCTCAAAGCGCCAATGGTCCATTTATCGCGCCTTTACGGAATACCCTTGCAGAGAACAAGGAGCCTTTAAAAAGTGATGTTCTCCGCACTGCCCGAAAAATACTACGCTTCCTTATTGGCGAAGATATTCCTGCAAAATTAAAATTGCAGCAATGGATCAATGACTACGTAGAAGAAACACAACCTGAATACAGTGCCCACCTATATAGCGAAACGGCTAGTAATGCCACCAATATTGCAGAAGTTCTTCCAACCTATGCCGGTGATGAACTTGTTGATGGTCGCGTAATCTTACGAGATAATTTTGACTTCATATTTGAAAACCATCCTAATAGTTTGATTTTTGGAGAAGATTCAGGAGCCATCGGTGATGTGAATCAAGGGCTTGAGGGCATGCAAGAGAAATACGGAGCACTCCGTGTCGCAGATGTCGGAATACGTGAAGCAACAATCCTTGGTCAAGGAATAGGAATGGCAATGCGTGGCTTGCGTCCTATCGCAGAAATTCAATATTTAGATTACATATTGTACGCAATTCAAATCATGAGTGATGATCTGGCAACCTTACGTTACCGAACGCATGGTCGGCAGAAAGCACCTTTGATTGTGCGTACACGGGGACACCGTCTAGAAGGTATATGGCATAGTGGTTCGCAAATGGGAGCGATCATCAGTCTTTTACGCGGAATGTATATCCTTACTCCTCGCAATATGACCAAGGCCGCAGGTTTCTATAATACCATGCTAGAGAGCGATGAGCCAGCATTGATTATTGAATGTTTGAACGGGTATCGCTTGAAGGAACAATTACCTTCAAACATCGGGACCTTCAAAACACCTATCGGAGTTGTAGAAACAGTTAAGGAAGGAAAGGACATGACTATCGTATCCTATGGAAGTACCCTGCGTATTGTTCAAGATGTCGCAAAAGATCTACTTAGTGTGGGTATTGATGTGGAGATCATAGATGCACAAAGTTTACTGCCTTTCGATATTAACCACGACGTTGTAAAAAGTGTAGCTAAGACCAATCGTCTATTGGTTGTTGATGAGGATATGCCTGGCGGTGCTAGTGCGTATTTACTACAGCAAATACTAGATGAACAAAATGCTTACGACCACTTAGATAGCAAGCCACAGTGTCTAGCATCTAAGCAGCATCGTCCAGCATATGGTACCGATGGAGATTACTTCTCAAAACCCTCTGCCGAAGATATCTTCGAAAAAGTATACGAGATGATGCATGAGGTAGACCCTAAAAGTTATCCTGCACTTCGCTAGTGGTTCTTATTAGTAAGGACTACCAACGAATATTCACTAAGATATATAGAAATTCGTAGATTTTAAGTACACTCTTGCTCAATCACTTATCTACGGTGAGATGCATCTTATTCTGGATATTCAATCCTCAGGTGGTAGATATTGTTTAGCTTTCGTTTCAACACCTTTTTAATCGTTTGAATCTCCTTAAATGTGATATCCGCATTGAGGTATTGTCCTTCGTCCATTTGCTTTTTAATAATCTTCTCTACAAAAGCATCAATCAATGAAGACGTTGGATTTTTCAAACTTTTACTCGCCGCTTCGACACTGTCTGCCATCATTAAAATGGCCGTTTCCTTACTAAATGGCAAGGGTCCAGGGTAGCTGAAATCTTCTAGACTTACACCTTCATCAAGTTCCTTAGCTTTCATGTAGAAATAGTATACCGTACTTGTTCCATGATGTGTACGAATAAAGTCAATGACACGATCTGGAATATTGTTCTTTCTTGCGATCTCTATTCCATTAATTACATGGCCTACAATAATACGCGCACTTTCTTTTGGCGATAGATCTTCATGGCTATTAATGCTTGTGGGTTGGTTTTCTGTGAAATCCGTAGGGTTTACCATTTTTCCAATATCATGATACAGAGCTCCCACACGAACGAGCATAGCATTTGCTCCAATTTCATTGGCCGCTGCCTCACTTAAATTGGCAACATTAAGACTGTGGTGAAAAGTTCCTGGAGCTTCGTCTGCCAATCGCTTTAGAAGCTTCGAGTTTGTATCCGACAATTCCAGCAAAGACACGTCACTTACCAAACCAAAAATCTTCTCATATATATAAATCAAGGGTTGCACAAATAGCGTTGCCAATCCAGCCAAAATAAACATCCCAAAAGTCTCCCATTGAATATTCTCTACACTTCCCTCATGAATAGCATTAAAGGCAAAATAAGCGATGATATACACCAGTGTAATTTGGCCTACCGAGATAAAAAGGTTTGCTCTTTTATAGAGTTCAGGTACCGTGAGGATCGTAACAATACCCGCAATAATCTGCAAGAAGAAATACTCGAAACTATCAGGTACAATAAAACCTAAGAGCAAAACAGTGATCACATGAGTAAACAGTCCTAATCGCGCATCAAAGAAGGCCTTAAAGATGAGGGGTAGAATACACAAAGGAACCACATAAACATACTCCGGCTTATACTTCACTACAGCAGTGGTCAATAATACCATGAGAACGACATTGAAAAAGATAAAAGTGACCCTCGTGTTATTATTAAACACTTGAGGTCTATAGTTTCTTATAAAAAGCACTAACATAATGAGCGCCAACATTACCAATAAGATATACCCAAAAAGAATCCAATTATAACGCGATTCTGTAAAGTTCTGGGATTGATACTCTTGTTTAAGAGAAAGCAATTTTTGCAAGGTCTCTCCTTCTATTAACTCACCACGCGCTACAATTCGACTGCCTTTGGAAACCATACCTCGGGTAGGAGAAATCTTAGAAATTTCATCGATTACAGCCTTGCTTGTAAGTTCAGGGTTATAAACAACATTTGGTTCTATGACATCGTAAAACAACTGAAGTAAACGCACTTTCTCATCAGCATAGGCACTACTATTAATCTGGGTGTTCAAATAATTTGATACGTCTATGGTAGCAAGCAACTGACCCACATTGATCTGGGAGACCGCATCTCCACGCTGTAAATAGGCAAGGCGTTCACTCGGGTAACTCAAAGGTTCATCTACAACTCCATATTGGTACAACGCTGTCAAAAGTCCATCTGAAAAAGCGCGCAAACCTACCTTTGAAATTTGTATTCCATCGATGATAGAATCAGAAAATAGCAAATTAAACTTTTGTTCGTATTGCTGCTCTATCCCTACTAACTTATCCGTTTGCACCTCAAAATAGATGGGTGCTCTGACTCTAGCCTCTTGTTGCTCTGTCTCTAGCGCTTCCTCACTTTTGATGATCGCAAAATCATCATCAGCATACAGATTATCATAAGACCACGGGAATCCTTTTTGGATGTCGTATTGAAACTTACCGCTTTTAGGTAAGAAGTACACGATCAAAAAAGCACTAACGATCACTAGTAACATCTTGTACAGTAAATCTTGATGCGTGTAAAAGGATTTGGTAATAACTTTCATAGGTGTTTTCTACAAAGCTAAAGTACTAAAATAAAATGGGGCATTTGTCAGTCAAAAGTACAGTCTGCGCACAACAAATCTTCGATTTTTTATTACATTCGCAAAGCGTAAAAAGCACATAAAATCGAACACTATGAGTATAAATGTTGTTATTGTTTCTGCAGCTAGAACTCCCATTGGAAGCTTTATGGGGTCGTTATCTTCTGTAACCGCCGCAAAACTTGGGACGACCGCTATTAAAGGCGCTCTTGATAAAATAAACCTAGATCCTTCACTTGTAAGTGAAGTATATATGGGAAATGTAGTACAAGCTGGCGTGGGCCAGGCTCCAGCGCGTCAAGCAGCTTTAGGAGCTGGTATTCCAAATACCGTTCCTTGTACCACTATTAATAAAGTATGTGCCTCTGGTATGAAGGCAGTAATGCAAGGTGCTCAAGCAATTATGCTTGGGGATAGCGATATTGTGGTTGCTGGTGGCATGGAAAACATGAGCCTTATCCCTCATTATGTGCATTTGCGTAACGGGCATAAATTTGGTCCGCAAACTTTTGTAGATGGCATGCAAAAAGATGGTTTGGTAGATGCTTATGACGGGAACGCTATGGGTGTTTGTGCGGATGCATGTGCAGCAGAGCACAGTTTTAGTCGTGAAGATCAAGATACTTATGCTATACAGTCGTATACACGTAGTGCTGCTGCTTGGAAAGCAGGAAAGTTCAAAGACGAAGTCGTTCCTGTTGCTGTACCTCAGCGACGGGGTGATGCAATTATTGTAGATATAGACGAAGAGTTCACCAATGTGCGTATGGAGAAGATCCCAGCCTTACGACCAGCCTTCTCAAAGGATGGAACCGTAACAGCTGCCAATGCTTCTACGATCAACGATGGTGCAGGTGCCGTAGTACTCATGAGTGAAGCAAGAGCAAAAGAACTTGGATTAACTCCTTTATGCACTATTAAAGGATATGCAGATGCAGCTCACGAACCAGAATGGTTTACAACAGCTCCATCAAAAGCACTTCCAAAAGCATTAGCAAAAGCAGGGATTTCACAAGACGAAATTGACTTCTATGAATTCAACGAAGCTTTTGCTGTAGTTGGTTTGGCCAATATGAAAATTTTGGGTCTTAACGATGCCAACGTAAATGTAAACGGAGGAGCTGTGTCACTAGGACATCCACTTGGATGTAGTGGAGTGCGTATTCTGATTACACTGATTAATGTGCTCAAACAAAATAATGGAAAGTTAGGAGCAGCAGCTATTTGTAATGGCGGTGGCGGAGCATCTGCGATGGTTATTGAAAATTATTAATAAAACAGTCTAAGCCTAATCGTCTTTCTTCCATGCGTTACGGAATTTGTCCATTGAGTATTGTGCCTATGCGATTTGAACCTTCAGATCGCAGCGAACTCGTAAACCAAGTGTTGTACGGGGAATATTTTAAGGTGATTGAACAACGAAAGCAATGGAGTCGGGTTCGGTTGGCGCATGATAAGTACGAAGGCTGGATTGATAATAAACAGTACCTAGAAATCAATGCAGATCAGTACGCTTTCGCGAAAGCGCAACCTGTTGCCCTTACATTGGATCCCGTTCAATTTGTAAATGGTGAACACAATGCCTTGACTACCGTAGTTATGGGCTCTAGCGTCCATGCTATTTCCTTATTGTCGGCTACTTTTGATGGTCAAACCCATCGTGGTAAAACTAGTAAAAGCGCATTGATTGAAACCGCATTGTTATATATAAAGACTCCTTATTTGTGGGGTGGAAGAACACCTTTTGGTATTGACTGTAGCGGGTTTACGCAGATGGTCTATCGCTTGAATGGGTTTTCGCTGAAACGGGATGCTTCCCAGCAATCAGGGCAAGGCGAAGCCCTGAGTTTTATTGAGGAAAGTGAACCTGGAGATTTAGCATTTTTTGATAATGCTGAGGGTACTATTATACACGTGGGTATTATCATGGAAGACAACTACATCATTCATGCACACGGTGAAATTCGCATTGATCGATTGGATCATTCGGGCATATATAATGTACATCAACGCAAGCATACACATACGTTAAGAGTGATTAAAAAAATTATTTAGTTTAAAAAACTGAGACATAAAAAAACCGGTACATTGCTGTACCGGTTTTTTTATATGATAGAAATATTAATTTCCTTCTTCCAAAGCATCAATCTTTGCTTTGACAACGTCTGCTTTATCTTGCATATCCAATTGCTGGTATATTCCATACAATGATCTTGCTACACTAAGACTCTTTTCTGGCTTCGCATTTTCAAGTGCTTTTTCTAAATAAGGCATCGCTTCGCGATACACTCCTTCACGTTCTGCCTTCAAAATATCATATCGTTTAAAATCTGCCTTCGAAG
This sequence comes from Dokdonia sp., assembly GCA_047630395.1. Taxonomy (GTDB): domain Bacteria; phylum Bacteroidota; class Bacteroidia; order Flavobacteriales; family Flavobacteriaceae; genus Dokdonia. Next base: position 4,976 of record JBLHXM010000006.1, on the reverse strand, counting down.
TTCCAAGACTGTTCATCTCATCTACTAAAGACTTTTCCTTTGCTAAAATAAGTACTGCAAGGTTATTATAGGCTGCTGTATACGCGTCATTTCTTGCAATTGCTTCTCCGTAATATTCACGAGCTTTTACCTTATCACCTTGTTGGTCTGCACTAACACCTAAATTATAATATAGTTCAGCTTTTTCACTTTCATCTGCATTGTCAAGTACCTGAGAAATAACTTCTTGGTATTTATCCATTTTACCCATTTTAAGATAAATATCTGCTTCTGAACGGAGCAATAGTTTATCACCTGGATTTTCGGCTCTCGCTGTTTCCATGGCAGCCAGTGCTTTGTCACTGTCTCCTTTGGTGATATAAACAAGGGCTATATTCTTTGCAATCTCTGCAGCTCTAGATTCAGAATTTTCTTCTCTAGGTTTAACATGCGTTTTTGCACGTACTAATAAATCACGTTCTTGCTTGTTGTAGGAAGTCTCTTCTCCTGTTTCAACATCTGTTGCATAATATTGCGTTTCAATACCCGTATACTTTAGATCACGTAGTGTTTTATAATGTCTCAGTGATGTATCCCAATCTTTAGCATTGACAGCATTAGATGCGGCAAAGTATAAATAACTTGTATCCTTCTTACTATACGAATATGCCTGCTCTAATTTTGAAGCAGCCTCTAAAGGCTTTTGAGAATTTTGATCTTCAACGGCAGCGTTCACTAAAGCGGCAACTACGTTTCTCAAGCCATTTTCTGCTTCTACTTTATACTTCGAATCTTTCAATTCATTAAAGGCGGCAGCTGCTTTACTTAGATCTTCAACATTTTTGGTGTCTACTCCTAAATATGCTTGTCCTTTGAGGAGTAAGAATTTAGTTTTGGTTTTTTCATCCATAGAACCCATGAGAGTCTCAGCTGCTGGAAGTGCGGCTTTTGCAGCACCGTAGTTTCCGCTTTTAACAGCTTTCTCTACAACTTTAACTTCTCTTTTTTGGGCAAATGCGATCGTCGTACATGCAAAAGCGATGGCAAATAAATATTTAGTTCTCATCATTAGTCTGTTAATTATATTAGGGGCTTAAAATTAATAAAAAATTTAACAACCTCTCTACTTTTTTATTCTTCCTCTTCAGAAGCATCTGTTTTTGGGGCTGTATCGGTTTGAGATTCGGTAGTGTCTGAAGAAACTCCTCCATCCTCTAATTCGTCATCGATCTCATCATCATCATGTTTTACTTTTGCGACAGCGGCAATAGAATCATTTCCTTTCAAGTTAATCAAACGCACACCTTGCGTGGCACGTCCCATCACTCGAAGATCTGCAATTGCCATACGAATTGCAATTCCTGATTTATTAATGATCATTAAGTCATCATCATCAGTAACGTTTTTAATGGCAACAAGCTCTCCTGTCTTCTCCGTAACTGAAATTGTTTTAACACCTTTACCACCTCTATTGGTAATACGGTAATCTTCAAGGCTTGAACGTTTTCCGTACCCTTTTTCAGAAACTACGAGTATATTACTTTCTACGTCATTTACAGAAACCATGCCAACTACTTCATCCTTATCATTGGCGAGTCGTATCCCTCTAACACCAGAAGCATTACGACCCATAGGTCGGGTCTTCCCTTCTTCAAATCGAATTGCTTTACCAGAACGAAGCGCAATCATAACCTGGCTTTCACCTGTCGTAAGTTTTGCTTCTAATAATTCATCATCATCTTTAATGGTAATTGCATTAATTCCATTAGTACGCGGACGAGAATATTGTTCTAGAGACGTTTTCTTCACTTGACCTTTCTTAGTGGCCATTATAATAAAGTGGCTATTGATGTACTCTTCATCCTTCAGATCGTTTGTACAGACAAAAGCTTTTACCTTATCATCCTGCTCAATATTAATTAAGTTCTGAATCGCTCTTCCTTTAGAGGTCTTAGAACCTTCTGGGATTTCAAACACACGCATCCAGAAACATTTTCCTTTTTGCGTAAAGAATAACATATATTGATGATTGGTTCCTACAAATAAATGCTCAAGGAAATCTTCATTTCTTGTTGTCGATGCTTTCTGACCTACTCCTCCTCTATTCTGGGTCTTGTATTCTGTAAGAGACGTACGCTTGATATACCCTGCATGCGAAATCGTAATCACTACTTTTTCATCAGGAATCAAATCGGTGATACTTACATCTCCCCCCGCATATTCAATCACAGAACGACGTTCATCACCATACTTATCTTTTATTTCTTGCAGTTCATCTTTGATAATCTGCATACGACGCTCTTCACTAGCCAGGATACCTTTTAAATCCTCAATGGTAGTCATGATCTCGTCATACTCATTACGCAACTTGTCTTGTTCCAGACCTGTCAATTGGCGCAAACGCATTTCTACAATCGCTTTCGATTGAATTTCCGAAAGTTTGAAGCGTTCGATCAAGTTGGCTTTCGCCTCATCTGCATTTGAACTTGCTCTAATGATTGCGATCACTTCATCTATATTATCAGAAGCGATGATCAATCCTTCTAAGATATGTGCACGCTCTTCAGCCTTGCGTAATTCATAGGTTGTACGACGTACCACTACTTCGTGGCGGTGCTCTACAAAATGATGAATCATATCTTTAAGATTCAGCATTTGCGGACGTCCTTTTACAAGCGCGATATTGTTTACGCTAAAGGATGATTGCAAGGCTGTATACTTATAAAGTGTATTCAGTACGATATTTGGAATTGCGTCCCGTTTCAAAACGTATACGATACGCATTCCATTACGATCGGATTCATCACGGATGGCTGAGATACCTTCCATTTTTTTGTCGTTGATCATATCAGCCGTTTTCTTAATCATATCGGCTTTATTCACTTGGTAAGGAATCTCGTTTACGATGATACACTCACGTCCTTTCACTTCTTCAAAAACTGCTTTGGCTCGCATTACAACACGTCCTCTACCTGTTTTAAAAGCTTCTCTTACCCCTTCGTATCCGTAAATTGTTCCTCCGGTAGGAAAATCTGGAGCCTTTACATGCTCCATTAATTCCTCTATTTCAATATCGGTATTATCGATATATGCGTGAATCCCATCCACTACTTCCGAAAGGTTGTGTGGTGGCATATTGGTTGCCATACCTACTGCAATACCTGAAGCCCCATTAATCAGAAGGCCTGGTACCCGTGTTGGTAAAACGGTTGGTTCTTTTAAAGTATCATCAAAGTTCAGTTGGTGATCGACAGTTTCCTTATCGATATCTGCCAACATGTCTTCTGAGATCTTACGCATTCTGGCCTCGGTATAACGCATAGCTGCAGGACTATCTCCATCGACAGATCCAAAATTCCCTTGACCATCCACGAGCATATAGCGCAGACTCCACTCTTGCGCCATACGGACCATGGCATCATATACAGAAGTATCCCCGTGTGGGTGATACTTTCCTAATACTTCTCCCACGATTCTCGCACTCTTCTTATGTGCGCCAGTTGCCCGAATTCCTAGTTCGTGCATTCCAAAGAGCACACGTCTGTGAACGGGCTTTAGTCCATCACGTACATCCGGTAATGCACGAGACACGATCACCGACATCGAATAATCGATGTAGGCTGATTTCATTTCATCTTCTATATTAATCGTGATCAATTTTTCTCCTCCGGCCATATATATTTTGATTAGATTTTAACTCAAAAATTACTAGCTAGCAATGTAGGGAATTTAGAGATATTTTGTGGGTTTGCGCTTTCGCGAAAGCACACTTTTTATTAACATTATTTAACAACGATTTTTAATAACTGTCGGGCAATAGACTTGGCAAACTGTCAGTTATTTATGTTATTGTCTACTAAGTCAATCACACGGAATGGTTTTTGCCATAGATTGCTTAAATTTACAATTAACGAAAAGGAAGATTGAAGTATGGATGATAATTTTTCACCAAGAGTAAAAGACGTGATAGCCTACAGTAAGGAGGAAGCTCTTCGCTTGGGCCATGATTTCATAGGCACTGAACACCTATTGCTTGGTTTGCTGCGTGATGGCAGTGGAAAAGCCATAAATATACTAGGCGCATTGGAAGTGGATTTAGAGCATTTACGACGGAAGGTGGAAATCTTAAGTCCTGCAAATCCTAATATTTCCCTACAGGGTAATGACAAAAAAAACCTACACCTCACCAGACAAGCTGAACGCGCTCTCAAGACTACATTTCTAGAAGCTAAATTGTTTCAAAGCTCCTCTATAAATACAGCTCATCTCCTTCTCTGTGTATTGAGAAATGAAAACGACCCCACTACCAAGCTTTTAAATAAGCTCAAAGTGGATTATGACAACGTAAAAGAACAATTTAAAGTTATGATGGCTAGTGAAGAAGAAGATTATATAGAACCCATAAAATCAGAATTTAGTAATGAGGATGCTTCTGCAGACGACAGTGCTAAAGACAATCCATTTAATACCCCAGCAGGTACCAAAGGAAACAAAAAAAGTAAGACACCCGTACTAGATAATTTTGGACGTGATCTTACTGCCATGGCAGAAGAAGATAAATTGGATCCTGTTGTGGGCCGCGCCAAAGAAATCGAACGCGTCTCACAAATTTTAAGTCGCAGAAAAAAGAACAACCCATTACTTATCGGAGAACCAGGTGTTGGTAAATCTGCTATTGCAGAAGGTCTTGCCTTAAGAATTGTGCAGCGCAAAGTATCTCGTATCCTCTTTGATAAACGTGTGGTTACCTTAGATCTTGCTAGCTTAGTAGCAGGAACAAAGTATCGCGGACAGTTTGAAGAGCGTATGAAAGCGGTCATGAACGAATTGGAAAAGAATGATGACATCATACTCTTTATTGATGAAATTCATACTATTGTAGGTGCTGGTGGCGCTACAGGCTCCCTAGATGCATCCAATATGTTTAAGCCAGCTCTTGCTCGTGGGGAAATACAATGTGTTGGAGCAACTACCTTAGATGAATTCCGTCAACATAT
>JBLHXM010000005.1:0-59941 GCA_047630395.1 Dokdonia sp. | reverse complement strand
AATGGATTGAATAGGAATCTCTAGAACTGTCTGAGTATATTTTTTTTGGATATCTTCTTTACGCTTTCGCGAAAGCGTACGGGCTACCAATACATATGGATAGCTAACGTCTGAACCAGGAAAAGCACTAGTCACTTCAAGGAGTGTATGGTCTTCAAAGTGAGTAATCGAAAAACCATCGGCATAGGAGATTGCTGCTGAAATACCTTTTAGAGTGGTGTTACTGTCTTCTGAAGACGTTTGTTTACATGACAAAATCAAGAGCATCACTCCTAATCCAAATAGGTATTTTATTTTTTTTCCTGACATAGCACTCAAAAGTACTATTAATTAGAGGAAACCCCACAGGAGATTAGAAATGTATATATTTGCAGCGAATTTTGGTTTAGGATTGCAGCACGTGCAAGCCTGATTAAAAGGGAATTTCGTGTAAAACGAAAGCTGTTCCCGCAACTGTAAGCGATGCCTTATCTCGATAAGGACTCTTTACCACTACAAGCCACTGAACGAAGGTGTTCGTTTGGGAAGGTGTAAAGAGCTGCAAGCCAGGAGACCTGCCAGATTCATAATTAAATCAGACGCTTTCGGGTAAAGAGTGGATAGATTATGGAGCGACACATTGTAGTTTTCTTACTATTTCTATGCCTTAGCATAGGAAGCCTAAACGCACAGATAGACAGTTTGAACGTCTTACCTGAAGTGGTGCTCAGTGATGTCAAATTGCGTGATTTCTCCCAAGGCCAACTTGTGAACACGATCAAAGACTCGGTCTTACAAAATAGTACCACCTCACTTACGGATGTATTGCGGTTTAATAGCTTGATATACTTTCGTGAAAATGGACCAGGAGGTGTTTCCTCTCCATCATTTCGTGGGACGAGCGCACAGCAAACAGCAGTGGTTTGGAATGGGATCAACATCAATTCTCAACTCAACGGACAAACGGACTTCAATACGATTGCGAGTCGGAATTATGATAATGTTGCGGTACGTCGTGGCGGCGGAAGTATTCCGTACGGCAGCGGTGCTGTAGGTGGAAGTATCCATTTAAATAATGATATCAATTTTCAAGATGCCTTTGACACCAATGTCTCAATAGGTTACGGGAGCTTTGAATCGGCTTCTGCCAATATTAAAACAGCCTACGGTTCTCAAAAGTTCTACAGCGATATTGCTGTTGACTATACGCAGAGCGAAAATAATTTTGAGTACCTATCTACCGATCAGCAAAATGAAAATGGACAGTTTGAAAATACGAATCTCAATGCTAATGTTGGGGTGGTGCTTTCGCGAAAGCAGTTGGTGAAGTTCTATCATAATACCTTTCTTGGGGATCGGAATTTTTCTGGAACATTAACAGCGCCGTCTACTTCTGGGTATGAGGATCGTAATACGCGATCGCTTGTAGAATGGGCTGTTCTAGGAAATCGATATACGTCTAAGGTTAAATTGGCACATGTGTATGAGCAATTTCGCTTTTTTACGAATACTGAAAGTAAAGACAATTTTTCCTTTGGAAAGGCAATCCGGTACACGGGACAATATGATTTCACCTATCGATTCAAAGGGAATAAAAGCCTAAAAACCATTATAGACTATACTACTGTGGTAGGGTCTGGAACAAATATTCTGAAAGAACGCCAAAATACATTTGTGGGAATCGCCCTTTGGACAGACAAGGTCAATGCCAATTTTGAGTATAACCTCCAACTACGGCAAGATGCTACAGATACTTTTGAAAGTCCACTACTTGCGAGTGTAGGAGCATTTTATACTCTGCCTTGGAAGGAAGATAGCCAAGAGAAGAAGTTCTATCGTATATCTATCAATGGGTCGCGGAATTACCGAATCCCCACCTTTAACGATTTGTATTGGCAAGGCGCTGGAGCTACAGGAAATATAAATTTACAGCCAGAGACGAGTTGGCAAGCGGATCTAGGGCATATGATACAGCTAAATGATTGGCAATGGAACTTGAATACCTTTTATATCCGGACGGCCGATTTTATAAAATGGCAACCGAATACTTCTGGCATCTGGACTCCTGTCAACGTGGATGAGGTGATTAATTATGGTGCTGAGTTCTCATTGAATTATGCACGTCGCTTTGGGGAGCATGAACTTCAGTGGCAGCTCAACTATGGTTTTACCAAAGCAGTGGATGTCGCTAGTAAAAATCAATTGATTTATGTGCCAGAGCACAAGGTTACTGTGGGGGTATCCCATCAATGGAAATGGCTTAATATGCGGTATCAGATGCTATATATTGATGATGTATTTACAACTACTGATGCATCACGAAGCCTCGAGGGCTATATGGTTGCTAATCTAGCTGCGAATATTAGAATATTGAAAATTGATACACAACAAATGACCTTTTCGCTTCAAGCGAAAAACATATTTAACACAAACTATCAAACCATCGCGTTCCGACCAAATCCGGGACGCAACTTTTTAATTCAAACAACTTACACTTTTTAAACTATGAAACTCAACAAATTTTTAGGAGTACTTGCACTTATTACTATTGGTTTTACATCCTGCGGCGATGATGATGACATGAATGTCGTTACCGTAGAGGAAGAGCAGGAAGAAATGATGGACTTCCCGTATGATGAAGGGTTTTTAGTGGCCAATGAAGGTCCGTTTAATAGCGGATTTGGTGCCATAAGCTATGTAAGCGCTGACCTGTCCACGGTGACTAATGATATTTATCAAACTGTAAATATGCCAGATAACTTAGGGAATGTAGTAAATTCTATTGGGTTTAATCAAGACTTGGCCTATGTCGTTGCCAATGTAGGAAATCGTATTACTGTCGTAAATAGAAAAACTTTGATCGAAGTAGGTCGTATAGAAACTGGATTGGCAAATCCTCGTTTTTTCGTAGCTGCTGGTGGGAAAGGATATGTGTCGAATTGGGGAGATCCGTTTGATGAAACCGATGATTATATCGCTGTAATCAATTTGAGAACGTTGAATATAGATAATGTGATTCCTGTGGCGCTTGGGCCAGAAAAAATAGTATACAATGGAACCAATGTGTATGTAGCACATAAAGGGGCTTTTGGAACCAATAATATCGTTTCTGTAATTAACACAGTCGACGATACTGTCGTTACGATCATTGAAGTGGGTGACGTTCCAAGTGGATTGGAATTTGATAGCCTAGGGAATCTTTGGGTGGTTGCCAAGGGGAATCCTTCATTTACCATGAATGAAACGGCGGGTAAAATATCACGCATTGATGTGTTTACAAATACCGTTAATTACAGTGCAGATTTTGCGACAACAGAACATCCAGATTTCCTAAACATTGAAGGAGATAGCTTGTATTTCTTTTTAGATGGAGGGGTTTTTGTAGGAAATGCATTGGACTATTTAGTGCCTACAGCGGCACAGTTGACGGTGCCATTTTTTTATAATATGAATATCATCAATGGAAAGTTATACGGCTGTAATGCTGGCGATTTTGCGAGTAATGGAACGGTAGAAGTGTATGATCTATCAACCAATGCCTTGGAAGCAACCTTAAACGTTGGAATCATTCCAGGAAATGTGTATTTGAATGAATAGAACGAAATCCTACTAAACTTAAAAAGGCTCAGCATGATTGCTGGGCCTTTTTGTTTGGTATTAATTAAGACGTATAGGGGTTATAAGTTGTCAACCATCATCCTTTGGTATAAAGGATCTTTTTCATCACTTTCAAAAAGAGATCTTGATGGTTCTATGGTAATGTTTCTCGTGGCCGACCTTCCTAAGGCTGCATTGATTGCTGCTTGGGTAAGAGGATCACTCTCATCTCCTTGGATGCCTAGATTGAAAGGGTCTTCTTCAATGAGGATATCTGGAATAAAACCGTCAAAGTAGTCAGTAAAGCCATTGGCATTTACAGATTTAATGGCGAGTGGTAGCATTACATATCGATGATTAGGATTGGCTTCTGATCGTCTAAAGTTTGGTGCAGGAGCATCATATAAAAGGAAAGATCCCTCAAACTTTCCACGAGTAGTAGTCCCTATTTGTGTAATTGGAATGTACGGATCCAATCCACTGAGGATAAGTTCGCTGGCAGAGGCTGTATTTCCTGAGGTGATCAAAAATACTCGATTGAGATTGAGACTATTGATCCCGTCACCATTGCTGATATTTGAATTGAATTTGCGCACAAACTGATTCTCGGCATTACGGTCTTCATTATACACTTGTGTAATGAATTCTTGCCCATTAAATTGCCCTGTAATCATAGTGCATAAATCATTGGCGGTTTCTATAGAACCCCCACCATTATATCTAAGATCGAGAATCAATTCAGTAACACCATCACTTTGCAATTGAGCGAAAGCGGCATTGAGTTCGGGATCAAATTCATTTGTAAAGCCTGTATAGTGCAAATAACCAATTGTTTTGTCTGGCGTATTAATTGTGCGAACAGTATGTACTGGATTTATGGTAAGTGCTATTTGATCCAGCGAAATATCGATACCCGTAGCAGTGAAATCTGTTCCGTCGTAGGTTGCCAAATTAATCGTAAAATTATCTGCTCCAAAAATGGCATTGAGATCAGTACTTGTTGTAAGCAGACCACCATTTACGGCGTTAAATAGCATACCTCTTTCTATGCCAGCTGCAGCTGCAGGACTGTTATTGACCACGTAACGTACAACACCATATAGGTTGCTGCTGTTATTTGGGTCTTCGAAAATAGAAAAACGCATTCCTGTAGAGCGTCTAATGCCTGCGAGTGCATTTTCTAATTCAATATAATCGTCACGAAGAATGCTAAAACGATCTCGTGTCGAGGTAAGCGCCTCAAAAGCCTCTTCAGGAGTTTCAAAGGTGTTTAAGAATGTTTTTTTTTCACTTTCAGAACTAAAACGATCATTGGCAAGATTTGGTACATCTGCCTTATAAATTGACCAATAGTTGAGCCCGCGATAGATGAAATCGGCAATTTCTACTGTTGAAGCTGGGCGTATTTCATCATCGATATCTGTGGTGCAAGAAAATACAAGGCTACTCGCAACAAATAGTAGTAGGTAGGATTTAATATTCATAGGAATGCTTTATAAGTTTAACGTACATATGCTTTGTTTATGATGTTACTAATACAAAAGGTATTTGGCTCGTATTATTTTAAAGGCTTGAATGGGACGATACCAGCTAGCTTTTATTTCTTTAAATGTATATCCTTTTTTTACTTGTGCTTCCAGTTGTGTCGTTCCTGCGTGTAAGGTGAAACTCTCGGATAGGAAGAAGTTTTCTTTGTCATCATGTGCAGTATAAGCTTCTACTAACCAATGTAAGTCTACTCGGGACATATAAGGTGTTTGTCGTAAATCGATGCCATGGCATACAATTCCTTTCTCTTTAGGGCTCTTCGATCCAAAATTGGGAGCAGGCGTGTATTGAAAAGGATAATACGCTTCGGGTAAATGTGAAGATCCAAAGATCTGAAACTGCATTTCTGTGCCTCGACCAGCATTGATGGTAGTTCCTTCAAAGAACCCTAGACTTGGATAAAGATTGATGGATCTGTCATTAGGAAGATTGGGTGAGGGGCGTGTGGGTAATGAATAGGTTGAGGTGTGGGTCCAGTTATCTAGAGGAACCACTGTTAAATCGCATTTGATATCATTCTGTAGCCAGCCTTCTCCGTTGGTCATTTGTGCATATTCACCAATCGTCATTCCATAGACTAAGGGAACGGCATGCATGCCTAGAAAACTTGTATGTTCGGCTTCCATTGTTGGACCATCAATATAATGTGCGTTGGGGTTAGGCCGGTCGAGTACAATGACCGGAATTCCCTTTTCGGCGGCAGCTTCCATAACATAGGTGAGCGTTGAGATGTATGTATAAAACCGAACACCAACATCTTGAATGTCGAACAGGATAATGTCTAATCCGTCCAATTGTTTTTGAGTTGGTTTTTTGTTTTTTCCGTAGAGGGAAATAATGGGTAGTCCTGTTTTTGGGTCTTTGCCGTCAAGTACTTTTTCACCAGCATCAACGTTTCCGCGAAACCCATGTTCAGGAGAAAAGACGCGTACCACATTGATATTTGCCGTACGTAAGGAATCGACCAGGTGTACACTTTGTTTTTTGTTGTGTGTATTGGAGGTGAAAATGAGTCCGCTCTGGTTAGTGACAACTCCTACTTTTTTACCTACTAGTTGCTGAAAATATAATGTTGTGCGATTGGCTCCTACGATAATTGGTTTTTTGGAATCCGATATTTTTGGGCTATCAACTGCTGATGTTTCGGTGCTTTCTTTTACGAAAGTGGTATTCTGAGTCGTATTTCCACACGAAATAAGAAGTAGGAGCGTTAAAAAAAAGGTATTTTTGAGCAAAACAGAAGTCATTTGAATCTGGAGTATTTTATAGCGAAACGGTTAAGTAGCGGCGCATCGTATAAAAGTAGTGCATCTGCTACGATTATAAAAATAGCGATTGTTGCTATTGCTTTGGGCATGATAATGATGTTGGTGTCTATTGCGACTGGCTTAGGGCTCCAGCAGAAGATTCGTGAAAAGGTATCTGCTTTTGGAGGAGATATTTTGATTTCTAATTTTGACGGAAACAATAGTGCCGAGACTATTAATCCGATTTCAATCAATCAAGCGTTTTATCCCAATTTCACATCAGTGCCGGAGGTTAGCCATGTTCAGGCAGTAGCGATACGTTCTGGTATTATTCGTACAGAAACGGATTTTGAAGGAGTCATGGTGAAAGGACTTACTGATGACTATGACTGGTCCAGAATACAAGATTATTTACTGGAAGGGCGTTTCCCTAACTTTAAAGAAGGTCTAAATAGCGAGATGCTTATGAGTAAGTATCTGGCCAGTCGATTGGGCTTTGCGGTGGGGGATAAGGTCATTGTATATTTTGTACGCCAAGAGGAAGGAAAACCAGTGCCGTTGCGTTTGGATATTGTTGGGATTTATGAAAGTGCTTATCAAGAGTTTGATAAGGTATATGTGATGACAGATATTCGTCATATTCGCCGCGTGAATCGCTGGGAAAAAGATGAGGTTGGGGCCTTCGAAGTGTTTGTAGATGATTTTGACAACGTTCAAGAAATCAATAATCGCGTCTATGAGAACTCAGGGTCTTTCTTGCGTTCTATGACCATTGGAGAGCGAAACTTCTTCATTTTTGAGTGGATCAAGCTGTTTGATTTTAATATTCTTCTCATTATTGCCGTTATGATATTGATTGCAGGGATTAATATTATTGTGGCCTTGCTTGTACTTATTTTGGAGCGGACACGGATGATTGGAATTTTGAAAGCTTTAGGAGGTAGTGATTGGATGGTGCGGAAAATATTTATTTATAATGCGATGTATTTGATTGGCCTCGGACTCTTCTGGGGAAATTTGATTGGAATAGGCTGTATTGCAGCGCAGCATTATTTTGGAATAGTGACCTTGAATCCTTCGACCTATTATGTTGCTGAAGCTCCTGTTTATTTTAATTGGGGATATATTTTGACCCTTAACTTTGGCGTTTTTGTATTATGTGCCTTGATGCTCTTAGTGCCTTCCTATATTATCACAAAAATCAGTCCAGTGAAATCGATTCGATTTGAATAGTTATGGGTATCCGCTTTCGCGAAAGCTGCCGCCTAAGTATAACGCTTGTTAGTAATATTTTCAATCATTCCATCAAAAATAAAGTAGTGAAAAGGTAACATGGTATACCAATACAACCTCCCTAAGAGCCCTTTTGGACGAAAGGTAGCTGTTTGGTGTAGTACATTGTTTTCATCGATATGAAATTCTAACCATGCCTCTCCAGGTACACGCATTTCTGCAAAAAGTAAGAGGCGAGCTTCTCCTTTGTTAGCAAGTAGGACACGCCAAAAGTCCAACACATCACCACTATAAATTTTGTCAGGATGTGTACGTCCACGTCTTAGGCCTACACCTCCAAAAATTTTATCTACAGCACCTCTGATTTTCCACAACCAGTTGCCGTAATACCAACCTCTTTTCCCGCCAATGGCCCAAATGTTTTCAAGTGCCAATTCACGATCTTTTAATTTGCGGGTTTGCTTGTCTTTCAAACAGCCAAAAGTAGGCACTTGAATATAGTCGTCTAAGTTGGTTTTTATTCGGCCGCTTACGAGGCTGTCTTTCCAGCTACTCACGACTTGATTTTGCTCGATTTTGGCAAAAGCCATTTGGATGGCTTCTTCATAGGTATACGGTTGAATGTCCAATAAATCCTGTAAGCGCTGGTCTTTGGAAACTACTTCGATTTTCATACTGTCAACAAGGTTTAGCGCCAGTTTATAGGAAGTAGAGGTGATGAAATAAAGCCAATAGGATGAGAGTTTCGGAGTCATCACAGGCACCGTAAGAATATGAAGCGTTAGTTTACGAACCTTGGCATAGCGCAACATCATTTGCTTGTAAGACATGATATCTGAGCCACCGATGTCGTACGCTTCGTTATAGCAATCTTCGCGACCCAAAACCCCTGTGAGATATTCAATAACATTCCTAATTGCGATGGGCTGACACAGGGTGTTGACCCATTTTGGGGTGATCATTAAAGGTAATTTCTCGCAAAGATCTCGTATGATTTCGAAAGAAGAGCTACCCGATCCTACGATAATCCCTGCACGCAATACGGTAAGAGCTGCGGTGCCTTCTCGCAAAATCGATTCCACGTTCTTACGAGACCACAGATGCTTACTGAGGTTTTCTTCATTGGCGATACCGCCTACATAAATCACTTGTTTGCAGAGTGTCGCTTGCATATATGCATTAAAATGTAATGCCGCTCGTTCTTCTTTTTCGTCAAAATCCTGTGTGGATGAGGACATAGAGTGAATGAGAAAATATGCTGCGTCAATATCTTGAGGGAGGAGTGAAAGGTCGGGAGTGTTTAAAAAGTCAATTTCAATAATGGAGATTTGTTTGCGCACGGAAGTGCTTACAGAAAGGCGTGCTTCATTCCGGACGGCACATATGATTTCATGACCGGCCTCCAATAGCAAGGGTAGCAGCCGCATTCCGATATATCCGTTGGCACCCGTAAGGAGTATTTTCATAAGTCGTCTATTTTAGGCAGTGCGAGGGAAACTTTCTGGCTTAGAATGCGCTTTACGAAAGAATGAACGCGTGTGTCTTTTGCTTGCGCTTCAATTTTGATAAAGTGATGATCTATGTAAAAGCTATACTCTTCGGCCTTGCCTTTGTATAGATTTAATTTCCAATATGGAATGACCAGAGCAAAGGATTCAAGCAACGACCTAAAACCAATAATGATACCTTGAGGTCGCAGTTCAATATTGCATTTATTCCGATTATTATCCAGATCCAGTAGCTCTTGAACGTTAGTACTTGAAGCTGTGATGATCAAATGCCCGAGTCCAATACCGCGTTGTTTTATGCGTTCGCGAAAAGAAAAGGGTTTGTCCACCGCTTCATCAACCTTCCTTTTTATTTCAGGATTGTTATAAGAAACATTAACTAGCATTTTTTCTTTTCAAGATACGGTTTTCGGTTTGAAACTCCTGCGGTAAACTCTCAATTTTGGTATATATTTGTGCCCTTAATGGCAAGTCGCGAGTGTGCCAAAGCCGTATCTAAATGAAACTATCCTATGTCCCTACAACAGACGCTGTCAAGCCAAGTACAAAAAGCCGTTGCATCTCTTTTTCAAGCCACTCTTGAAAGTGTAGAATTCCAAGCGACTCGCAAGGAATTTGAAGGAGATATCACTGTGGTTGTTTTTCCAATGTTACGCGTTGTGAAGGGGAGTCCTGTACAAATTGGAACTCAGATAGGGGAGTATTTAGTCAAAAATGTTGTTGAGGTTGTTTCTTTCAATGTTGTGAAAGGCTTTTTAAATTTAGTGATTGTAGATGCGTACTATTTGGATTTCTTTAATGAAATTTCAGGAGATGAAAGCTATGGGCGCCAAGCGCCAGATGGCAGTGCGATGATGGTGGAGTACTCTTCTCCAAATACAAACAAACCTTTGCATCTAGGTCATGTACGTAATGTGTTGCTAGGGTATTCGGTGTCTGAGATTTTAAAAGCAGCGGGTAAGAAAGTGTACAAAACTCAGATTATTAATGATCGAGGTATTCATATCTGTAAGTCGATGCTGGCTTGGAAGCGCTACGGAAATGGAGAGACTCCAGAAAGCACGGGACTCAAAGGAGATAAGCTGGTTGGTAATTACTATGTACAGTTTGATCAGGAATACAAAAAGGAAATTGCGGGTTTAATAGCATCGGGAAAGAGCGGAGAGGATGCGAAGAAAGAGGCACCTCTACTTTTGGCAGCTCAAAAGATGCTCATTCAATGGGAGGCAGGAGATGAAGAGGTGGTCGCGCTTTGGAAGATGATGAACGACTGGGTATATGCTGGTTTTGAGGTTACTTATAAGAATATTGGTGTAGACTTTGATAGTTACTATTATGAAAGTAATACCTATCTGCTAGGGAAAGATAATATTATAGAAGGCCTTGAGAAAGGGGTTTTTTACAAAAAAGAAGATGGATCCGTTTGGTGTGATTTAACCCCTGATGGTTTGGATGAGAAAATTGTACTACGATCTGATGGAACGGCGGTTTATATGACCCAGGATATCGGAACTGCGATTCAGCGTGTCAAAGATTGTCCAGATATCACTGGAATGATCTATACGGTAGGAAATGAGCAAGATTATCACTTTAAAGTATTGTTTTTGATTCTTCAAAAACTGGGCTATGATTGGGCTAAAAGCCTTTTTCACCTGAGTTATGGAATGGTTGATCTTCCTTCTGGAAAAATGAAATCCAGAGAAGGAACTGTTGTGGATGCTGACGATCTTATTGCTGAAATGGCAACAACTGCAGGCACTATTTCTAACGAACATGGCAAGCTGGAAGGCTATTCAGATCAGGAAAAAGAGGAATTGTACGGTATCATTGGTTTAGGAGCTCTTAAATATTATATTTTAAAAGTAGATCCGCAAAAACGTATTCTTTTCAATCCTGAAGAATCGGTCGATTTCCAAGGAAATACAGGTCCTTACATTCAGTACACTTATGCCCGGATACGATCTATAATGCGCAAGGCTGAGGAGCTAGGTGTTGTTCAAAATGCGCAAGCTACAGTGGATTTACATCCTAAGGAGAAAGAGTTGTTGAAATGGGTACAAGAATATCCTGCTACGATTCAATTGGCTGCAGAGAAGCACAGTCCAGCGATTATCGCCAACTATACCTATGACTTGGTGAAGGAGTTTAATTCATTCTTCCAGAACGTGCAAATTTTGGGAGGTACTACCGATGTAGAGAAATCCTTTCGTGTTGCGGTATGTGGGCAAGTAGCACAGGTAATTAAGAGTGCTTTTGGTTTGCTAGGAATTACAGTTCCTGAGCGTATGTAAGGATGTTTTTGTCTCTTGAATTCTTTGTGACAAGTCGTTCTTAGGTGTATGCATTTGAGTAGTTAAATCAAAAATCAAGCAATTTAGCAATTAGAATGTGCCTTTTAGGGGTGGAGAAGGGTGCCCAAAAAGTAGGCGTTTACCAAAATTTATTTATCGAATAATAGTATAAAAAAAAGGTGTTCTAAGTAACCCTTTTTTACGTTATGGATCCAAGTGTTTATGTTGCATGAGAATCTTGGTTGGTAGTAGCGACGGAATACTAGCTCCGACAATAAGGAAGCATGCTTAAGGGGATACAGAGAACTGCTCTTAGTTAGACGAAATGGTATGTATAGAATGTTAATGCCAGCGGCAAAAAGGTAGCCTATTTATTTATCGGATAGATAAAGGGGTTTATATATTATAAATGAGTACTTTTGCACCGCCAAAAACAAGGGTTTTTCATCCCTATGTTTTTATTAATTAAAAGTTATCAGCCTTTACGGGCCCCGAACACATGGAAATTAGAAACATCGCAATTATCGCACACGTAGATCACGGTAAAACTACTTTGGTTGACAAAATCATGTATCACTGTGAACTTTTTCGTGAAAACGAATCTAAGGGTGAACTAATCTTAGATAATAATGACCTAGAGCGAGAGCGTGGGATCACGATTACTTCTAAGAATGTTTCTGTAATGTATAAGGGAACGAAAATTAATATCATCGATACCCCTGGTCACGCCGATTTTGGTGGAGAAGTAGAGCGTGTATTGAATATGGCAGATGGTGTTTGTCTACTTGTAGATGCTTTTGAAGGTCCTATGCCTCAAACGCGTTTCGTATTACAGAAGGCTCTTGATCTTGGATTGAAGCCTTGTGTGGTTGTAAATAAAGTCGATAAGGAAAACTGTACGCCAGAAGAAGTACATGAGAAAGTATTTGATCTCATGTTTGAATTAGGTGCTGAAGAATGGCAGTTAGATTTTCCTACCGTATACGGTTCGGCGAAGAACAACTGGATGAGCGAAGATTGGGCAAAGCCTACGGATAATATTGAGCCTCTTTTGGAAATGGTGATGGAACATGTTCCTGTCCCTAAAATCGCCGAAGGAAATACGCAGATGTTAATTACTTCTTTGGATTTCTCTTCTTTTACAGGGCGTATCGCAATTGGTCGTTTGACACGTGGTATATTGAGTGAAGGAATGCAAGTTTCATTGGTAAAGCGTGATGGAACCAACAAGAAAACAAAAATTAAAGAATTATATACGTTTGACGGTTTAGGTCGTAAGCGTGTAGAAACGATACAGCCAGGAGATATTTGTGCTATTATAGGTTTGGAAGGATTTGAAATTGGTGATACCATCGCCGATTTGGAAAATCCAGAAGGTCTTGCAGCTATCGCTATAGATGAGCCAACAATGAGTATGTTGTTCTCAATCAACGATTCTCCTTTCTTCGGAAAAGATGGAAAATTTGTGACATCACGTCATATAAAGGATCGTCTAGCAAGAGAATTAGAAAAGAACTTGGCGCTACGTGTACACGATACTGATAGTGCTGATAAATTCCTAGTATATGGACGTGGTGTTATGCACCTCTCTGTATTAATCGAGACGATGCGTCGCGAAGGTTATGAATTGCAAATTGGTCAACCGCAAGTTATCATTAGAGAGATCGACGGTGTAAAATGTGAGCCGATTGAAGAACTGACAATTGACCTTCCGGATAGTGTTTCAGGGAAAGCAGTTGAGTTTGTAACCATGCGTAAAGGAGAAATGCTTTCAATGGAAGCGAAAGGGGATCGTATGATCATCGAATTCTTAATCCCATCACGTGGTATCATCGGATTGCGTAATCAGTTATTGACAGCTACTGCTGGAGAAGCGATTATGGCACACCGTTTTAAAGAATATCAACCAATGCGTGGTAATATACCGGGACGTATAAGTGGATCTTTAGTGTCTATGGAAAATGGAAATGCTATTCCTTATTCTATCGATAAGTTACAAGATCGTGGTAAGTTTTTCGTAGCACCAGGTGAAGATATTTATGAAGGTCAGGTGATTGGTGAAAACAGTCGTCAGGATGATATGAATATCAATATTACGAAGGCTAAGAAACAATCAAACGTACGTTCTTCTGGAGCGGATGATAAAGCAAAGATTGTTCCTGCTATCAAGTTTTCTCTAGAGGAAGCTTTAGAATACATTCAAAAAGATGAGTACGTAGAGGTGACACCAAACTTCCTACGTCTTCGTAAGGTATTCTTAAAAGAAATGGATCGTAAGCGTAATAAGATCGCTTAAGTAGTATCTTAAAGTTTATAAAAAATCCCTCTCCAATTATCGGAGAGGGATTTTTGTTTTAGCTCTTTTGGAATAAAGCGGGAGGAACTAAGAGTATAGCGTATAGAACAAAGAGTTTAAAATATAGAGGGAAGAACAAAGAGTGTAGAGCAAAAAATATAGAAACAGGGCGTAGGACTACAATCTAAAGGTCACTAAAAGTTATACTCCATCCTCTTCTTTTCTTGAAATAGGGAGCTTTTTATCCTTGTTTTTTTAACCCCAGTATACTGAAGAACAAACTAAAAAGAATAATCTGGACGCCCAGAAGCATCGTAGTAATTGCAGGGATAACAATACGTAGCGTATTGCTATTGGTGATATCGCCAAAGTTTACGGCTTTCCAACCTGAATAGGCATAGCCGCTCATAACCAAAGCTCCTATGATGAGTACAAAACCTGTGATGAGTCCTTTCTCCATATTGATTTTGTCGAAGAGGGAGTCATATTTTTTCGATTTTGGAAGCAAATCGTTTTCGACCGTATATACTTTGGTAAGACCATAAAACAGGACGAACTGAAAGCCAATTAAAAAGAGGCCGCAGGTAAATAACAGTGTATGTACGTCAAAGGTCACTCCGCCGATAGTCACAGGATTGTAGATTAATATGCCTGAAGTCACTAAGCCTATAATCATCAGGATCATCCCAGGAATAAAGAACAACCATCTTGGGCTATATAATAATAAGAATCTAAGATGGCGCCATCCGTCTGTCCATGTATTGAGATGTGGCGGTCGTGTACGCCCATCGGGGGAGAGAATGGTAGGTACTTCGGCTATTTTCATGTCTTTTAAACTTGCCTTTACAATCATCTCTGAGGCAAATTCCATCCCGGATGTTTTTAATTGCATTTTGGCGAAAGCCGATTTGCTAAAACCGCGCAAACCACAATGAAAATCTCCAATCTTCGATTTAAAAAATAGGCGGCCTATAAAAGACAACACTGGATTCCCTAGGTATTTATGAAGGAACGGCATCGCACCTTTTTTGATGCCTCCCTTGAAACGATTTCCCATGACGAGGTCATTACCTGCTCTTAATTGAGTGAGATGTGGCATCAGATGGCTAAAATCATAACTGTCGTCGGCATCTCCCATAATGACATAGGTGCCTTTTGCGGCAGTAATTCCGCCAATAAGAGCATTTCCATAGCCTTTGGCTGGAACAGGAACCACGCGAGCGCCTAGGTCTGTGGCGATTTGTTGAGAGCCATCGGTACTTCCGTTGTCGGCAATGACCACTTCTCCAGCAACACCTTCACGTACAAAGAAGCCTTGGGCTTTTTGAATACAAATAGCGAGCGTTTCAGCTTCATTTAAACAAGGCATTACAACAGAAAGCTCTGGCTTCATAGTTTAGGTATTAGTTTGCGGATCGCGAGCACTAAAATAAGGAACGCAATAAAGTAATTATAAAACAAATATCGTTCAATCGTATGACACGCAAAACCGACAAGCAAAGCATTTGTCAAAATGAAGGTCGTTCCCATTAAAATAAAAGCATTATGGGCCGAATAACGCCTCAGTGTCCTCCAAAAACTGTAGAAGAGAATAAGAATGAAAATGCCAAGAATAAAGATCGACTTAAAACCATTGAGGATTCCTTCAAAATAGATAGCGAAATAGGCTTGTGAATTATTGGCGATAAGTACGGGCAAAATCGCTTTACTTGCTTCCTCCGTCCGAATACCATCTAGATGTTCCACGCCTTCTTTGGCTAAGAAATAGGTGCGCCCCTTATTATGAAGATTTTGATTACAAATCATAGGAAAATGATCGTGAAAGTTCTCGTATTGTGCGCGCGAATCTCCAAAGGTCATCGCTCGTGTATATCCTAAACTATCAATGGTTTTATAGGATT
The DNA here is from genome assembly GCA_047630395.1 of Dokdonia sp. Lineage (GTDB taxonomy): Bacteria > Bacteroidota > Bacteroidia > Flavobacteriales > Flavobacteriaceae > Dokdonia. Next base: position 44,341 of record JBLHXM010000005.1, on the reverse strand, counting down.
GCACAAATAGGTTTCGATAGTCTTTATTTTCAATAGCGCTACTATCTTCCCACTGGGCTACAAAAAGAGGTAAAGTGACTGCATTGACATAACTATAAGGCGTACTTACAAAATGTCCATGTACGACTTTATGGAAACTCTTATCAACGCCTTTGGTAAGCAGAGGCAATAAGAGTAATAGTAATAGCTGGATAAAATTACCTTTCCTAAAAACACTTCTCCGCTTTCGGACGACAAAGATCACGGCAATAATAGGTGCCATGATGATAAACTGCCCACGTGTTAAACATAACAGAATGAAAATAACACTCAAATACAGTAGTTTGATCTTTTGTTTTCTGAAAAGAAAATCAATTGCAAAGGTGATTAACAAAAGATATAATGGATATGCCAATCCTTCAGAAGCTAGATTGGTGGCGATATATAAGGGCGGAAAATAGGGGGCAACGAGAATAGTAATTAATAGCACACGGATCACTGGCGACAATGAAAAAACATGCGTGCAACGATCATAGACCAATCGAATGCCTATAAAGCCAACAATAAATTGAGTAATGACAATAAAAACATCAAAATTTTCTCGCCCTAATACAAATTCAAAACTGCGCAGAAACAGGGAGTACACAGGGAATCTATGCACTGGAACACTAAAGTAACTATAGGTGTCTGGCGACCAAATAGGGGGTTCTGTGTAAAAAAGAACACAAAAGATGCCTATTACGATTGCAAAGAGTACCTTATTCAGCGTAGAGAGATTTTTCTCTGCAAGAAATTTTTTAAACAATGGATGTCGTTTTAAAACGTTGTGAAGTAGGTGTTAAAATTAAAAATAATTTTAGTTTTACACCGTGCAACTAATAACTATTTTCTGAAGACCACACAATCCCATACCGTATATCGTGTAGAAGCCTACACTGCTGCTCATAAATCCCACTGGGATGATTTTGTGAATACAGCAAAAAATGGCACCTTTTTGTTCCGTAGAGATTTTATGGAATACCATAGTGAACGCTTTCAAGATGCATCTCAATTGATTTTCAAAGGGGAGCAATTGGTAGGAGTCCTGCCAGCAAATCAATCAGATGCTATCTGTTATAGCCATCAAGGATTAACCTATGGCGGACTTGTGCTTTCGCGAAAAGCGAAGCTGTCAGAAGTTGTGTTGATGCTTCAAGCGTTATTAATTTCGCTGGAAGCGAAAGGATTCAAACAATTACAACTCAAACAACTCCCTATTTTTTATACCTCTTTGCCAAGTGAAGAACTGGAGTACTTGGCTTTTGTTTGCAAGGCAACGATCAGCCGAGTAGATACTGCATCGGTGATTGATAATAGACAACGCATTGCCATTCAACCCAACCGCAAGGAAGGAGTGAAAAAGGCAAAGCGTCAAGGATTGAGGATTGAGGAGGCAAAGGAATTTACTTCTTTTTGGAAAGAGATCTTGGAACCCAACCTCTCCCAAAGACACGATGCAGCACCGACGCACAGTTTAGAAGAGATTACACAATTGGCTGCAATCTTTCCGAAACAGATACGTCAGTTTAATGTGCTTAAAGAACAAACGCTTGTAGGTGGCGCTACTATTTTTGAGACGGCTACCACAGCACATGTACAATATATTTCTGCCAATGCGCAGAAGCAAGCGCTCGGAACCTTGGATTTCCTATTTGCTTATTTGATTGAAGATGTCTTTGCAGATAAGAACTATTTTGATTTTGGAATCTCCAATGAATCCGGAGGAAGAAAACTCAACACGGGTCTGAACTACTGGAAAGAGTGTTTTGGCGCCAGAACATACGTACATCGGTTTTACGAATTTGACACCGCAAGTCATCGCTTGCTAGACGACTTATCTTTATGATTCCATTTTTGGATTTACATACACTCAATGCTCGTTTTGAAAAAGATTTCAAAGCGAAGTTTTCACAGTTTTTAGACAAAGGCTGGTATATTTTAGGCGAAGAGGTCACTCTTTTTGAGCAAGAGTATGCTGACTATTGTGGTACCTCACATTGTGTAGGGACCGCAAATGGACTGGACGCACTTCGGTTGATTTTAGAAGGGTATAAAGCACTTGGGCAATTAAAAATTGGGGATGAGGTCTTGGTCGCTTCCAATACGTATATCGCAACCATCTTAGGGGTAAAACAGGCCGGACTTGTTCCCGTTTTGGTGGAAGCCGAAGTAGCTACCTTTAATTTTGACTTTGATGATCTAGCGCGTAAAGTGACCTCTAAAACAAAGGTTATAATGCCTACACATTTGTATGGGCAATTGGCCGATATGGAAAAGCTGACCGCTTTCGCGAAAGCGCATGCATTAGTCATCGTGACAGATGCAGCTCAATCGCACGGTGCCAAAAATAAAGATGGAAAATCCAGTGGCGGAATGGCAGATGCCAGCGGACATAGTTTTTATCCTACCAAAAATTTGGGAGCGCTCGGAGATGGAGGTGCCGTCACTACAAATGATGCAGCACTTGCTGATATGATCAAAAAACTCCGTAATTACGGTTTTGAAGAGCGCTATGTGAGCAAGTATGTGGGCTTAAATTCCCGACTGGATGAAATCCAAGCGGCTTTCCTACGGATCAAGCTTCGTGCTTTGGATGCTGATAATGAAAACCGCCGTGTGATTGCCAGACGTTATTTTGCCGAAGTACATAACCCCAAACTCATTTTGCCAACATGGGATGGGACTGATCGGCATGTATTTCATTTGTTTGTTGTGAGAACCGCAGACCGGGATCAATTGGCTTCGTTTCTTAAGGAACAAGGAATAGGAACCATCATTCACTATCCAATACCACCACATAAACAAGAAGCTTTACAACAGTATAAACAGCTTTCCTTTCCTGTCACAGAGCAGATACACAAGGAAGTGCTCAGTATACCCATTGGTCCAATGATGACGGATATCCAAGTGTCGACGGTTATTACTGCTTTAAACGCATATTAATTGGCAGACGAGAAGCAATCATATCAGAAAGTAATGAAGGCTACATCGCTCTTTGGCGGCGTGCAAGTGCTTCAGATTTTAATTGCTATTGCTAGAGGTAAAGTGCTCGCGATGCTCCTGGGACCGGAAGGGACAGGTATTTCAAATTTATTGATACGACCGTTGCAATTGATAACAGCAGCAACCAATCTCGGACTGGATCAAAGTGCTGTAAAAGAGATTTCCAGAAAATATGCCGAAGGGAATGAAGATGCGACCTCACGAACCATCGCTATATTAAAGCAATTGGTATGGGTGACCGCTACGGTGGGTGCTGTAGTGATGGCAATGTTCTCACCCTTATTAAGTGAAATCACCTTCAATAGCCAAGCGTATACTTGGTCTTTTGTCTGGCTCGGATTGGCCTTAGCTTTCAATCAATTGGCGATGAGTCGAATTGCCATTTTGCAAGGCCTTCGGAAGTTGGCTTTTTTGGCGAAAGCCAATCTCTATGGAGCTTTGGCAGGTTTTTTAGTTACCATTCCGTTGTACTACTTCTTTCGTTTTGATGGGATACTGCCGGCAATTGTTGCCACGGCTGGGTTTTTGTTCTTTTTTGCTCATTATTTTGCTAGGAAAGAAATCAAAAAATACCCTACGGTTTCTACAAAAGTAGCCTTTGGTGAAGGAAAGGAAATGATCCGTCTAGGGTTGTCGATGAGTGTGAGCGGCATTATTGGGCTGTTAGTTGCTTACCTTATTTTGGTGTATGTGCGCATACAAGGTGGAGAACTAGAAGCAGGATACTATGCGGCTGGGATTGTGATCTTAAATAATTATGTAGGCCTTATTTTTAATGCGATGGCCACAGATTATTTTCCGCGATTATCTGCTATTTGCGCTGATAAAAAAGCGACTGCTCAAACGGTCTTTGAACAGGCGTTTATTGGTGTCTTATTGATTTCGCCTATTATTGTAGCCTTTGTCGCTTTTGCACCTATTATTATTCCATTACTTTATTCAGGAGAGTTTGATAATAGTGTTGCTTTGGTACGTTGGGGGATTTTAGGAATGGTATTTAAAGCCGCCTCGTGGTCTATGGGCTATGTAATATTGGCTAAAGGAGATTCGAGCTTGTTTATAAAGACTGCCATTGGATTCAATACATTGCAATTGGGATTGAATGTGCTGGGGTATCAGTTGTACGGACTGGAAGGAATTGGGATGAGTATGCTGGTATATTTGGCAATTCATTTTATTGGGGTTCGTATCATTGTATTCTATCGCTATGGTTTTCAAATGCCCAGAGGCTTCTATCCTATTTTCTGGGTGTGTTTGGTGTTTTGCGGGAGCGCTTTTGGTGCGACCTATTTTACAGACCCATTATTGAAATATGGAGTACTTGGTCTTCTAATTGGTATTTCTTCTCTATATTCATTCCGTCGTTTGGATGCAAAAATTGGTTTCAAAACCTTGATTGCTTCCATCCTTAAAAAGAAAAAACAATGAGCGCCTTCTTAAATCCTTTACGTAGACTCCGAAAGCGGTGGAAGGCATACTGGGCTGTCAATTGGATCAAGACCTATTACTTCAACTATAAGATGTTTCCTAAGGAGATTGCGCGTATGCTGCCTGTCTTTATTTATGGCAATTATAAACTGACTAATTTAGGGGGGACTATTACTATTGATGCCCCTATCCGTAAAGGAATGATTGGTTTTGGACATCCGTTTGAAGCGCAAACTCGTTCGAGAGGTGTGGGTGAAGTTGTCATCGCTGGCGACGTTATTTTTAAGGGCTTCGTACATTTTGGAAAAGATGTGTATTTCCATGTGGGGCAAGGAGCGCGTTGCGAAATGGGGAATTTCTCATGCTTAGGATCTCAATGCACGCTCATCTGCAAAGATGAAATCATTATAGGTGATTATGTACGCATTGCGTACGAAACACAATTACTCGATTCGATTTTTCATCAGTTGATTGATCTAGATACTGATACTAAACGACCGATTACGGCACCCATTCACATAGGAAGTTATAATTGGATCGGAAACCGGACAACGATCATGAAAGGAACCATAACTGGAGATTATACCACGGTAGGGTCCAATAGTCTTTGTAATAAGGATTATAGTGCGCACGGGAAACATATTCTTATTGGTGGTCAACCTGCCAAGTTGCTAAAAACTCAGATCACTCGAGATTGGGAAGGAGAGCAGCATATATTGGATGATTTGGTACGGAAGTAATACTGTGCGTTCGACATCTTTTCTCTTTTCCCTTTTCTCTCTTTCGCGAAAGCGAAACCCGTCAAACTCTACGCAGTATCGATATAAAAATGTCACTTTGTCACTTTGACGAGATTGGTACTTTTTTGGCTATGTAATATGGAACGATAATAATTTAAAAAAATACAACAACATGTCAACAGGAAAAATTAATGTATCGGTAGAGAATATCTTTCCGTTAATTAAGAAATTCTTATACAGTGATCACGAGATCTTCTTACGAGAACTGATCTCAAATGCCACAGATGCGACGCTTAAATTAAAGCACTTGACCAGTATTGGGGAAGTAGCGGTCGATTATGGCAATCCTCGTATCGAAGTCAAAATTGACAAAGAAGGAAAGAAATTACACATCATCGACCAAGGATTGGGGATGACTGCCGATGAGGTAGAAAAATATATCAACCAAGTTGCTTTTTCAGGAGCCGAAGAATTCTTGAACAAGTATGAAGAATCTGCCAAAGATGCCGGGATCATCGGACATTTTGGTCTTGGTTTCTACTCGGCCTTTATGGTTGCAGAAAAAGTAGAGATTATTACAAAATCATATAAAGATGAGCCAGGAGCCCACTGGAGTTGTGATGGCTCTCCTGAGTTTACCTTGGAAGCTTCTGATAAAACAGAAAGAGGATCAGAAATTATCCTTCACATTGCAGAGGATAGTCTTGAGTTCTTAGAAGAAGGTCGTATTAGCGAGCTATTGAGTAAGTATAATAAATTCATGCCAGTGCCGATCAAGTTTGGTACGAAGACGGAAACTTTGGAGAAGCCAGAAGGTGCTAAAGAAGAAGATCCAGCTCCAACGGAAGAAGTTGATAATATCATCAACAATCCAAATCCAGCCTGGACGAAACAACCTGCTGATTTAGAAGACGAAGATTATAAAAGCTTCTATCGTGAATTGTATCCATCTCAGTTTGAGGATCCATTGTTTAATATTCATTTAAATGTAGATTACCCATTCAACCTTACCGGTATCCTATATTTCCCAAAATTGGGTCAGGATATGAATATGCAAAAGGATCGTATCCAATTGTATCAAAACCAAGTATTCGTTACAGATAATGTAGAAGGGATTGTACCTGACTTCTTAACGATGTTACGTGGAGTTATTGATTCTCCAGACATTCCTTTGAATGTTTCTCGTAGTTACTTACAAGCAGATGGTGCAGTAAAGAAAATCTCTGGATACATCTCCCGTAAAGTGGCAGATAAGTTGAAAGCACTCTTTACAAATGACCGTGCCGATTTTGAATCGAAATGGAATGATATCAAATTGGTGATTGAATACGGAATGCTTTCTGAAGATAAGTTTTTCGAAAAAGCAGAGAAGTTTGCTTTGTATCCAACCGTTAATGATTCCTATTTTACTTGGGAAGAATTAGAGGCTAAAATTAAAGAGACTCAAACGGATAAAGATGGTAAAATGGTTGTTTTGTACGCCAGTGATGTAGATGCACAACACTCGTATATTCAAAGTGCCAAAGACAAAGGGTATGAAGTCCTTCTTTTAAATACACCTATTGTTCCTCACTTGATTCAGAAATTAGAGACTTCTAAAGAGAATGTGACTTTTGTGCGTGTGGATGGAGATCATATTGACAATTTGATTAAAAAAGAGGAAACTCAAATCAGCAAACTGTCAGATGAAGAAACTGAAAGTGTAAAAGAATCAATTACCACGGGTATTGCAGATTCGAGCTATACGGTTCAGATGGAAGCGATGGATAGTGACTCGGCACCTTTTATCATTACGCAGCCTGAGTTTATGCGTCGTATGAAAGAAATGCAACAAACTGGAGGCGGGCCAACAATGTTTGGGAATATGCCAGAGATGTATAATTTGGTTGTCAATGCAAATCATGCTTTGGTTTCTGAGATTATGAATACCAAAACGGATAAAAAGAAGGAGCGACTTATCAGACAGTCGTTTGATCTTGCAAAGCTATCTCAAAACCTTCTAAAGGGAGAGGCGATGACTGATTTCATTAAGCGTTCTTATGAGATGATCAAATAACGTTGTAGTAAGAAATAGATAAGAAACCCCTTTGTATGTATTGTGCAAAGGGGTTTTTGTGTTTTAATGTGGTGAAACAATTTTAGTTTATATACATTGTAACTCAAATTGTTTTTACGCGTCCTATTACTATCATTCACAATCATAAATAGATATCATGAAAAAATTTCTTACTATTATCGCATGTGCCTTTATCGGATTTTCAATGCAAGCACAGGAATCTGGTCCGGGTTTACATAAAGCTATTGTTGCAGCAAAAACGAAGGATGCTGTCAAGTTAACTGCTGAGCAATTGGCTCTCTATGAGGGTGCTTATGAATTACAACCTGGTTTTGTATTGACTTTTTCGATCAAAAATGGAGTTCTTATGAGTCAAGCGACCAATCAAGATGCCTTTGAAATGATCGCCAAAGGCAATCATAAATTTATGCCCTCTGCCTTTCCTGCAAACATCACTTTTGTAGCGGATGAGGAAGGCGTTTTTACATCTTTACTCTTAGAGCAGGGCGGACAAGAGATGGTTGCTCAAAAAATGGAAGTAAAAGAATAAGGCAAGAACTAGGTATGGGTTCGTGTTAAATATAAGGGAGGCTGTAACGGCCTCCCTTTTTTTGCGACCTATTGCTGTACCTTTACATTATAATTTCAAGATATAGCTATGGCACTCACACCTTCAAATATGCTCGATCTGGGCACAAAAGCACCTGATTTTCAATTGATTGATTCCGTTACAAATCAGCTGTGTAGTTTTAGTGATGTCAAGGGAGAGCGAGGAACCATTGTGATGTTTATCTGTAATCATTGCCCTTTTGTAGTGCATGTGGTTGACGAGATTGTACGCATTGCAAATGACTATCGAGTGCTCGGTTTTGGTTTTGTAGCTATCAGTAGTAATGATGCAGAAAACTATCCTCAAGACGGGCCTGAGATGATGTGGCAAAATGCTCGAAAGAATAGTTTTACCTTTCCATATCTCTATGATGAGACCCAAGAGGTTGCCAAAGAATATAATGCAGCGTGTACCCCTGACTTTTATGTGTTTGGAGCCAATGATACGCTTGTGTATCGCGGTCAAATGGATAACAGTAGACCTGGGAATGGAATTCCAGTCAACGGCCGAGATCTTAGAGAAGCCTTAGATAATATTTTCAATAGCAAAGCACAGAATAGCATTCAGAAACCCAGTATTGGGTGTAACATTAAGTGGCGTTAATTTTTAAGAGGAAACAATGTGTTTCGCTTTCGCGAAAGCGAAATATTATATCATAAAACTAAATACTATAATCTCTTCACAATGAGAAAAATAATCATATTTTTCGTTCTGTAGTAGTGTTCTAGTGTTCATGCGTGTCGCACATCCCAGTGATACAGATAATTCGTATGGCAATCTTTCGTTTGATTTGAATTTTTGGAATACATCCACGGTTTTATTTTATGGCTGATGTCTTTTTTAACTGTCGATTTTTCTGTTACTTTTACGGAAAGACTTTTTCTTCTTGGAAATACTTGAAAGCATTCGCGTTTTTGATGTAATCGATGTCATATTAGTGGCAACGTTACTTTACTATGTCTACAAATTGGTAAGAGGTACGGTGGCTATCAATATCTTTATTGGTATTGTTGTGATCTATCTGATTTGGCAATTGACAGTACTACTCAAGATGGAAATGCTCAGTACAGTGCTCGGCCAGTTTATTGGTGTGGGTATGTTTGCGCTTATTGTTGTCTTCCAGCAAGAGATACGAAAGTTCTTATTGCTTATTGGGAGCACAAATTTTAGCAGTAAGACCGGGATGTTTAAGAATTTTCAATTTATGCGCAAAGAAGGTGCTATTGATCTTGATGTCAATGCTATTATTCAAGCATGTGTGAATATGGGAAATTCAAAAACAGGAGCGCTCATTGTAATTCGGCGCACCACAAGCTTGGATTTTGTGAAGTCAACAGGAGATTCAATGCGCATTGAAGTCAATAGACCCATTATTGAGAGTGTATTTTATAAGAATTCTACGCTTCATGATGGTGCGATGATCATAGAGGATAATTTTGTGACGGCAACGCGTGTTATTCTTCCTGTAACTCAGGAACGAACGATTCCTTTGCGCTTTGGTTTACGCCATAAAGCTGCAGTAGGTATCACGGAGAAAACGGATGCTGTATCTTTAGTAGTAAGTGAAGAGACTGGCGCTATAAGTTACATAAGAGATGGTGCTTTTGTGCTCTTTAAAACTACCGATGAATTATTAGAATTACTCACACAAGATTTAACCTAGTCCATGTCTGAAGAACTAGAACCACAAGATATCCAGACCCAAAAGAAAAATCTTTCTAAAAAGGAGCGTCAATTATTGGTGATCACTGATCACTGTAAAAATTGTCAAACACCGCTGGCCCTGGATCAACAGTTTTGTTCTGGTTGTGGTGCAAAACGGATGCATAATAGATTGAATGCTCGAAATTTAGTAGAGGATTTTACTGAGCGTTTTTTGAATATTGAGAATCAATTCCTCAAAACTTTTTTGTGCCTTTTTTCAAAACCAGAAGATGTTATCAATGGATACATTGGGGGCATGCGTAAGCGATATATGTCTGCCTTTAGTTACTTTGCTGTGGCGCTTACGTTGTCTAGTTTGTATATGTTCGTATTCCGAAATTGGTTCTTGGACGAAAATATTATGTTTACTCAGAGCTTTGGAGAAGGGGCTGCAATTGGATATTCCGGCAGTCAGGCCTTAGAGCCTTCCCAAGCCTATGGACTCCAAATGGCTAAAAAGATTATGGATGTGCTCTTTGATTATCAATCTGTGTTTAGCTTTTTATTGATTCCGGTCTATGCCATTATCTCAAAAGTGGTGTTTTGGAATTACAAGCAGTTTAATTTTATAGAGCATTTAGTCATTTATCTGTATGCCTATTCGCAGACACAGATTATTTCATCAGTATTAGGCGTCGCATTTGGTTGGTCTAATACGGGGCAGATGATCGTTGCATTTATAGTTGGGGTTCTTCCTTTACTTTATACCATGTATGTATTGCTAAGAGTGTTTGATCTGAGTGCTGGAAGTTTGTTTCTTAAGACCTTCTTTTTCTTGGTCATTTTTGTGCCAATTATGCTGCTATTTTTTGGTGTTATTGCTGCGGTCGTTTATAAGCTGGGGATATTGGACACATTTATAGAACAGTTGGACACATTTGTAGAACAGTATGAGGATGAGCTCAAAATCCAGAAGACATTCAATGAAGCCCGAAAAGCTGCCAAGGATACGATTTCAATAGACACTTTAAAACCTATGATTCAAAAAGCAAAAGATACACTACAATTTTTTGTTCCTTAGAATACATGTTTTATTTATGAAAGCTTAACGGGATCGATAGCATGGGGAAACTTAGCAAACGTAAACAAGAACTTCTGGAGGTAACTAATACGTGTGTCAACTGTGACGCGCACTTAGAACTGGGCCAACGGTTTTGTGCCAATTGTGGTGGGAAGCGGATGTATAATAGAATCACCTGGCGGAATCTCTTTGAAGATTTTATAGATCGTTTTCTCAATATTGAAAATGCTTTTCTTAAAACATTTCTAGGATTGTTTAAACATCCAGAAGACGTCATTGGCGGCTATTTGAAAGGTATGCGTAAAAAGTATTTGCCTGCCTTTAGTTATTTTGCAATTGCCATTACGGTAGCTGGGTTTGCTTCGTTTATTATTAAGCATTGGTTTATTGATAACATGATCGCTGCCCAAACGTCATTGTATGCAGATGATGCGATGGGCGGAATGCAAAAATCTTTTATGTCGGAGCTATTAAATTTAATGATGGATTACCAATCGGTAGTCTACTTTATTTTTATTCCAGTGATAGCACTGATTTCACGTTTGGTCTTTTGGAATTACAAAAAATTTAATTTGGTAGAGCATTTCGTTATCTACCTATACGCATATTCGCATACAGCCATGATCTTAACCTTTGTAGGGTTATTATTGATGTGGAATGAATCACTGTATCAGATATACTCCTATATTAGTTTGCCACTTACTATGATTTACATAGGATATGTTTTAAAGCGCTTGTTTGACTTAGATGGAGGGGCTATGATTCTCAAAACAGGCTTATTTTTATTGGTACTATTCTCTTTGTTGATTGGCTTAGGGATTATATTCTTTATTTTGGGAATCATACTTTCGCAAGGAGGAGCCATGGATGATAACCCATTTTTTATCCTTATAAAGGAGCAAGCTGAAGCGCAAAAAGCTATTCGGGAAGCTGCAAAGGCTGTCAAGGATTCGATTCCTCCAGATAGCTTGCAGAATATCCTGCAGTTGCTTAGAGTGTCATAGGAGGGTTTTTACGTTTGGACAAGTTCAGTGTACATTCCTTATGTATTTTTACTTCGCGTTGGTTCCATAGGGTCCAAATAAAAAGACCTCCGTTTGTACAGAGGCCTTTCGCTAAAAAGTGAAAAGAATAAAAGAAATTACCCTAAATCTTATTTCACAATCACCTTTTTAGTGGTTCCATTTGTAAATTGAAGCAAGTACATTCCTCGGGTTAGGTTTGACATGTCAACCTGTGTTGCATTTGAAGCTTCTTGTATAAATCTTCCCATAAGATCAAATAGTTTATATCCTGTTTTTTCACTGAAAAATAAAAAGTCATTCACAGGATTGGGGTGGATGGTAATTGTGTCTTCTGCTTTCGCGAAAGCGCCTACACTCAAAGTGTCGTTGTCCAACATATAAACGGAGATGGTTGAACTCGTTTCGTTTGCAATTACAATGAGTCCTTGGTCTGTTGCGTTATCTGCTGGAGCCACATAAATCAAACCTTCAGGAGCAAGATCTCCAGCTGGGTTTTCAATATCAAGGGTGGTATCTCTATTGTTTGAATAACTATCAAAAATAGGAGCTGTAGGGTCTGTGATATCAAAGACCATGAAACCGCCAATGCGCTCTAACCCAATAAAGGCATATATGATGTTGTTAATTTCTTTAATAACAACGGCTTCGGGTTCAGGTCCTTTGTCGTCACTGCGGTTTTTGAAGGCATTCTCGTCATCAGTTGTATTAAAAATAGATCCATAAATAGGATCTTCTTTGAGTATGCGTTCGATAAGATCCCCACTATCAAATACTAATTGGCCATTGTCTGCATTAAAAATTGAAAAAGAGCGACCTCCGTAGGAATATATTTGATCAATGTCTCCATCATTGTCTATATCCCCACTCGCGTCTGTAGTTTTTAAACGTCCCAAAGTTTCATCTTCTTGTAGAAAGGATGCGTTTGGATATGCCGTTGGATCAAGGATTAAATCCTTAACGCGTGTTTCTTCACTAAATCCATCATAATCTCTGGAATCTCCTTCATTGGCGGTAACGAGATAATTTGTGTTACCAGATTTGAAGGTGCTAATAGCATCGGGTTGATACATTCCTAAGGTATTCCAGGTAGACATAAACACAAAGTCTAATCTGTTAGTAGCGTCCAGGGCATTCTCTGCAAGAGAATGATCTTTGTATCCAAAAGGCACCACAGAAGAAATACTCGGAGTGTCATCTAAGTTAATTGTAGCAAAAGCATTGTTTTCTTGTAAGCTCACATAGGCTTTTGTTCCATCGGCAGAAATGGTGATGTATTCTGGTTCAAGATCTTGAGAAACGCTTGCTCCTGGGCCAAATATACGTACACCTGCGCTTTTCAAAGCAGCTTCATTTGCGTCAAAGGAGTTAAAGTCTAATAAGGTTACAGACGTCTGAGTGACGGCTGCAGCGCCTGAAGTCATGTCAATGATACCAATCGAGCCCTCAGGGTCTATTGTATAATCGACATTAGGTTCGCCTTCACAGGCTACAATTACTTTAGAGCCATCGGGAGAGAAAGTAACCATATCTGGGAGGGATCCCACGGTTACATTACTCAATATCATGCCGTCTATATCCATAAAGACAAGGTTTCCATCTGCTTGATCTGCTCCTTTAGAAGCGACGGCAATAACTCCGTCAAAGGCAGCTACACTCGTTACTTCTTCTCCAAATGAAGACATGTCTATAGATGCGATAAGGCTTAGGGATGTTGGATCTGAAAAATCAATAATCTCTATCTTATTTCCACCGGCATTTGATACAAAAAGACGTTGAGAGTTTGCATCATGGGTTACAATTTCAGCTCCGTCTACTTCAAAGCTTGTTTGAAAATTAATTCCTAGTGTATTCGTGGCTATTGGAGCATGCATTTCATTGTCTAATACAAATACCTGCTGGGTACTATCAGCTCCTAATGTGCCTCCTGTATTGTTTTCAAGAGCCACTATAAGCATATAATCTGCGTTTATGGCTGTATTGTCTGTAATTGAAAGTGTGATGCTTTGTGTAAGATCTCCACCATCTATAAAACTTAGAATTGTAGTGTCAAGGTTGAAGGAATTAGTGTCATCATTGCTATATGTAATGATAGCGTCTACATCTAGTGTTGCACTTTCGGATAGAGTAACACTTAGTAAAACGGTTCCAGCATCTTCGTTTACTTGAACTAAGGTGTTGTCAAAGTTGATAGTAGCTACAGACGTTATGTTTCTAGTTAGTACGTCGTTTAAAGCTCTAGAAATAACTCGATCTTGTGCGCTCAAGGTGTGGAAGATCAATAATAGTGCGAGAATAAGATAGTTTTTTGTCATTGCTTGTGTGCTTTGATTGTGGGTTAATTGAAGTGATAAAATTAGGTAACGCCTTTCCGAAGTAGTTGAAAATAAGGTTATGTTACGTTTACAAAATCGTAAGATTTAGTCCATTCTTACCCTAATAATAGAATGTGGATACACTAAATTAACAATACCCTTTTATGAGCCGTTTGCACAAATGACTTTGGGGTGCTGAAGAATAATGGACGTTCGTTTGTATTGCCCTTTAAAAGGGTATCACATTTATTGAATCTCAAATTAGAACACCTTGCTCACCTTTAAAAAATTCAGCTCATACACAGCAAATGAAATTCGGTTCTACGCGCGAAGGGCTGTGTGGATTTTAATTGCTTGGTTCTGGTCTCTAACCTTCTGTTTCTATTTGAGTACAGTATTCTCAAGTCTAAAGACGCGTTGGGAGAGGGCTATGATTTTTGGAAAGCCTTTAATGCCAGCCTATTGTCGGCTGCAGGCTTAATAGGTGGTGTATTTACCGTAAATATGATGGAGGTTGGACTTCGTAGGTATGCCTTCCAGAAGGCCTTGATCCTGATTGTCGTTCTCTATATAATCACAGCATTTTTAATAAGTGCTGTTGGTGCTTTTTATTTCTATTCGAATGAACTGGAGGGTGCTTTGTTTGATGAAGCCGTGGTCAAGCGTGTTGGTGAGTTTTATGCAGAACGGGTTTTTGTCCAAAACTTTATTTTATGGTTGCTTATCGTCCTTTTGACCTTGATCACGTTGATGATTAATGATAAGTATGGCCCCGGTGTTTTTGCTGATTATTTAATGGGACGCTATTTTATGCCAAAATCGGAAATACGTATTTTTATGTTTGCCGATATCCGAGATGCTACGACCATTGCAGAGAATCTGGGAGAGGAAGCGTATTTTAATTTTTTAAAAGATTTCTTCAATGACATTGCGCCAGCGGTAATGCAAACCAAAGGAGAGGTGTATCAATATGTAGGTGATGAAGATGTGCTTACGTGGAAGATGAAAAATGGTCTTCTAAATGCGAATACCATTCGATGTTTTTTTAGAATGCAGGAAATGGTAGCGCGCAAGGCACATAGATATCTCCAGAAGTACCAAGCGGCACCTTATTTTAAAGTGGGGATTCACTGCGGACAAGTCATGGTAGGAGAACTTGGAAAAATCAAACGCGATATTGCTTTTTCTGGCGATGTATTAAATACAACCGCTAGAATTCAAGGGCAATGCAATGCATATAATGTAGCTATTTTGGCTTCTCAAACTTTTGCTGATTTGATCCTAAAATTACCCCGGAATATCCAGAAAAAAGAAGTTGGCAGCCAGGCACTCAAGGGGAAAGCCGAAGATGTGCCTTGTAACCTATATGCGAGAAGGAGTTGCTATCAAATAGAAAAAGGAGAGGTCTAAACCGCTTCTGCTATAAATTGTACTTCGTAAAGGTTCTTATAATAGCCGTTTTCTTTTTGAAGTAACTCTTGATGTGTCCCCTGTTCTACGATGATCCCTTTATCCATAACAATAATAAGATCTGCTTTTTTTATTGTTGCCAGGCGGTGTGCAATCACTACAGAGGTTCGTCCCTGTGTGATTTTATCGGTAGCTTCTTGAATGAGTTGTTCGCTATGTGAATCTACCGAAGAGGTGGCTTCATCCAAAACTAAGATCGAAGGATTACTCACATAAGCTCTTAAAAAGGCGATCAATTGACGTTGACCACTCGATAGCATGACGCCTCGCTCCTTAACGTTGTAATGATAGCCATTGGGTAAGCTAGCGATGAATTTATGTACACCAATAGTCTTGGCAGCAGTAATAACAGTCTCCTCAGTAATGTTTGGATCTTTGAGGGTGATGTTGTTTAAGATCGAATCGGCAAAGAGGAATACATCTTGTAAAACGACAGCAATCTCATCACGTAAGACGGAGAGTTTAATATCTTTTATAGATACACCATCAATGGCAATGGTTCCGCTATCAATTTCATAAAATCGATTGAGGAGATTGATAATAGTGGACTTTCCAGCTCCTGTCGATCCTACAATTGCGATGGTCTTTCCTGGCTTCGCTTCTAAAGTAACCCCTTTGAGCACTTCCTCACCTTTTATATAGCTAAAATGAACCTTGTCAAAACGAATCCCTCCTTTTACATTGTCTAAAACAGCAGTGCCTGTATCCGAAATCTTAGAATCTGTATCAAGTATCCCAAAAACCCTATTGGCAGCGACCATTCCCATTTGTAAGGTGTTGAATTTATCAGCAATTTGACGCAAAGGCGTAAACAGCATTTGGATATAGGAAATAAAGCCCACCAAGAGACCGAGTGTAAATCCAGGTTCGGCACCGGCTATTTTTGTGCCTATATACCAGGCAACAAGTCCTATAGTAACCGACGTACACATATCTGCAATTGGAAAAAAGATGGAGTTATACCATACCGTTTTATTCCAAGCATTCATGTGCTTCTTATTGATTTCATTGAAGCGTTTGTGTTCAATGGTCTCCCGATTGAAAATCTGGACGATCTTCATTCCAGTAACGCGTTCTTGTATAAAGGTGTTGAGATTGGCTACCTGTGTTCGTACTTCTTCAAAAGCAGTTTTCATGGCTCGTTGAAATATACGAGTGGCATAAAGTATGATAGGAAAAACGGATAGTACGATAAGCGTTACCTCCCAGCTCAAATAGAACATAAAGCCCAGGGCAACGCCCATTTTAAGTAAGTCGGCAATAATCATAAAAAGACCTTGACTGAAAATACTCGAAATCGTTTCAATATCTCCAACGGCTCTGGTCACTAATCTGCCCACCGCCGATTGGTCATAATACTGCATTTTGAATTTTAGCATATGATCAAAAAGCTTCACCCGAATATCTCGTATGACTTGTTGACCTATCCAATTGGAAGTATATATAAAAAGAAGTTGAAATAACACCTGTCCAAAAAGGACGAGACCTATCATTCCTATATAAAAAATAAGATCTGGTTCCGATTTTTGAGTAATCCCAATATCAATGGCCTTTTGCATAAAAAAAGGCTGCATCGCTGCACATACAGATAGTATAATGGCGCCTAAGGCAGCAAAATATAAGGGGCCTCGATACGGTCTTGCAAATTGCAAAAGCCGTTTAAAGAGTTTGGTGTCAAATGCTTTTCCCTTTTGTTCTGTCATTGTTCCGTATATATCGTTTCTGGATAACTAACTTTAGTTAAATATAAACCATGGGCGGGTACGGAGGTACCTGCTATATTTCTATTTTTACTTTTGATGACGTCATGCATCCAAGAAGGATCGTGTTTTCCTTGGCCTATTTCAATCAAAGTACCGACAATGGCACGTACCATATTGCGTAAAAAACGATCTGCCGAAATGATAAAATGAAGCTCATCTTCAAACGCTATCCATCGGGCTTCACTGATAGCACAAAGATAAGTATTAACCGCTGTATTTGATTTACTGAAACATTCAAAATCGGTGTAGGTGAGCAGTATGGCGGCAGCTTTATTCATGGCGTCTATATCCAACACATACCTACATTGAAAAGCCATATCCTCAGTAAATGGGTTTTTGCGCTTAGAAACCCGATAGGTATAAGAACGTTGTGTTGCGTCAAAACGCGTATGTGCTTCTGGTGTCACCTCAAAAATACGCTGAATGGAAATCGCCGGAGGTAAGAGGCTATTGAGTTTTTGCGTGAGTAATGGGCAGTCTGCTTTCGCGAAAGCGGTCTCTGAGATATCCACATGCGCATACATTTGAATGGCATGTACACCCGTGTCTGTACGTCCAGCGCCCATGATCGATAGGGGCTGTCTGAGTATGGTTGATAAGGCTTCCTCTATCGTTTGTTGTACCGTCGCTGCATTGGGCTGCTTTTGCCAACCGTGATAGGATTTTCCAAAATAGGATAGCTCGATGAAATAGCGCAAAGTGTCGTATTTTTGAAGCACAAATATACTATTTGCTCCGTGTAATTGTGCCTTTTGACGCAGAAGCCCGCGCAAAAGTGTTTGCAAAGCATATGGAAGCCCACTTTTTAAAATAAACCTCTTGAAAAAAATCCTTCTTCTCAGCGATACTCATAGTTATATGGACGATCATATACTAACCCATGTTAAAAGGGCAGATGAGGTGTGGCATGCAGGTGATATAGGGGACCTTGCTGTAACTGATGCCATTCAGGAGTTAAAGCCATTACGTGGCGTGTATGGCAATATAGATGATGCAAAAGCAAGACTAGAATTTCCGTTAAATAATCGTTTTTTATGTGAAGGTGTTGATGTTCTAATTACACATATTGGTGGGTATCCAGGTCGATATTCTCCTGCTATTCGGGAAGAGATTTATGCCAATCCTCCAAAGCTTTTTATTTGTGGACATAGCCATATCTTAAAAGTAATGTCGGATAAGAAACGTGGACTATTACATATGAACCCCGGAGCCATAGGGACTCATGGATTTCATAAGGTGCGTACCATGCTGCGTTTTACCATTGATGGCGATACTATCGCAAATTTAGAAGTGATTGAAAAGGAACGCTAGCAACTGATGACCTAGCGGTAAAGTGTGAAAGAATAAAAACGCCTCAACATAGGTCGAGACGTTTTCTAAATGTAGAAACCAATATTCTAACACTTAATGTTCATTTAGGCGAAAATCTGGATATGCACTCATGCCATGCTCGTGGTTATCTAAGCCTTCAATCTCTTCTGTCTCAGAAACTCGTATACCCACCGTCTTCTTCAAGATAATAAAAATGACAAAACTGCTGATAACGCAGATAGCGGCATAAGCAACAACGCCTATAAGCTGACTTAAGAATTGTGCGCCACTGGCGAGATTCCCAAAAAGACCTACGGCTAATGTTCCCCAAATACCACAAACCAAGTGTACGGCAATTGCCCCAACAGGGTCATCAAGACGTAATTTATCAATAAAAGAGACAGCACATACGATAAGAGCTCCTCCAATACTTCCCACGATGATAGCATCTGTCGGTGTCATTTGATCGGCACCTGCCGTAATCGCTACGAGACCTCCTAAGATACCATTAAGAAACATGGTGAGATCTAGATTTTTAAACCATAGCGTTGAAAACAAGGCGGATACAGCTCCGCCGGAAGCTGCAGCAAGACAGGTCGTGACAAGTGTTAAGGAAGTTGCTGCTGGATCTGCAGAAAGTACAGAGCCGCCGTTGAAACCAAACCATCCTAGCCAAAGGATTAAGACACCTGCTGTGGCAAGAGGAATGTTATGCCCAGGAATTGCTTGAGGTTTTCCTTCCTTAAATTTACCAATACGTGGGCCGAGTAAGCATACTGCTACAAGTGCGGCCCAACCGCCTACCGAGTGTACCAATGTAGATCCTGCAAAATCGTAAAAAGGAGTGTCGAGTGTGTTTAAAAAGCCACCTCCCCATTTCCAAGAACCAGCAATAGGATATATAATACCCACATAAATAACGGTGAAGGTCATAAAAGCACCGATTTTAATACGCTCTGCAACGGCTCCAGAAACAATAGTCGCTGCGGTAGCAGCAAACATCCCTTGGAATAGAAAATCAGTCCAATATGTATATCCGCTGTTATAGGCCAAGTCTAGCGTGTTTTCTGCTGTTTTTGGAGCGTCAAGACCAAACAAAGGGAGTGCCAGAACATCTGCTATAAGCCATTCTCCTGGATACATGAGGTTGAAGCCTACAAGGCAATACAGCAAAAGGCCAACAGTGATAATAAAGATGTTTTTAAATAGGATGTTAAGGGTGTTCTTTTGGCGAGTAAGCCCGATCTCTAGAAAGGAAAACCCGAGGTGCATAAAGAAAACTAGAGCTGTACAGATCATCATCCATACATTATTAATTGTTAAAATTTCCATGATTTTATTTTAATAAATGGATGATTAGTTGAGTGTTTGACTGCCTTTTTCACCAGTTCGAATCCTGTAGGATTCCTCTATGTTGGAAACGAAAATTTTTCCATCGCCAACTTCTCCTGTGCTTGCTGATTCTATAAGAGCATCAATGGTTACTTTTTCAAAATCATCATTGACTATAATCGATAAGTATCTACGCTGAATGTCACTTGTACTATAGGCTACCCCACGATATACAGAGCCTTTTTTTTCATTACCTAGGCCAGTGACGTCCCAATAGGAAAAGAAATTTACACCTACTTCATGTAGGGCCTTTTTTACATTAGAAAATTTCGATTTTCTAATAATAGCTTCAATTTTTTTCATAATATTTTGGTTAGAATTTGTATATGCCTGCCACAACTATGGAGGTTAGAGACTTGGTAGGGTTGAGGTCTGTATCTAGAAATGAGTCTTCGCTTGTGGTGTCTAAACGAAGTTCAGGTTTGATAATTAGGTCGCCTATTGCGTAGCTGCCGGTGACGGTAAAAGTCAGCACAGAAGCATCGCCATCATCATCATAGGCACCTATGGCACCTACACCTTCTTTCGCCTCAGCGAAATACTCTCCGCGCAATCCTAGCGTGAAACTTTCTGAGATTTGATATTGAGGATATAGAGCGGCACCGTAAAAGGCAGCGCCATCTGTGTCATTGTAGGAGGTGTTGATGCCTACGTAGAAGTTTTCTGATAGGTTGTATCCTGCGGTAAGATCTATTTGAAAAGTAGCTTTAGTACTTCCTCCTTGTTTGCCGTAAATTACATTTAGATAGGTGCTTTTGTAGCCCAGTTGAGCGCCGACCGTGTAATCATTATCAAAATTAAATTCCGTAGCATCTGTGTTATTGAAGACCCCAACAAGTGCACTCCAGTCATCAGAAAATGTGAAATCAGCTTTTATTCCAGTGTGTGAAAATGGGCCATAAGAAAACAAGTAGCTTGTGCTGTAGTTAAAATTATCCACGGGTGAGATGACTTCATACCCCAAAAAAGTATTGAAATTTCCTGCAGTAATTTTTACTTTTTCTGAAATATTCCAGTATATATAAAGTTGATTTACAATATTGGAACTCCCTTCAGGACGCAATACTGATGAGAGGAACGTAGCGTCTTCTCCTCTTGGTCCAAAAACAAGGTCGGCGACCGCTCCTACTTTGCCAGATTCAAAACTTCCTATAACATTGGCCATGCCTAAGGCAAAACCATTCAGGTTGGCAAAAGAGGTGCTGGGTGCGATTGCATCACTTCCATTAGGGCCGTTTAGATGCTGTCTAAAATAGGTGTCCAGACTTCCGCTGAAAGAAAATTTATTTTCTTCTTCTGTTGTTTCTTGGGCAAAAAGAGAAGCAGATACTAGTGTTAGTAACAGTGTGGTTTTTTTGATCATAGTATATTTTTGATGGTTTTGCTATTGTCAAATCTATACAAATGAAATTTTAGTGGTATATTTTTTAGGGCATATTATGTTATTTTTGTGAATATTGTATTTTTACCCCCATAAAAAAAGGGGGTTAATAAATAAAAGCATGATTTATTTAATATTTGAATTTTAATTATTTATGAATTCTCAGTTGTTTTATATTTTTTGGTGCTCAAATTTGTTTTTTTAGGTCGAGTAGAAATACTTTGTTTTTGTCTTTGAATTTTTGTGAGAATATCGAATGCTATATATAGGTTCGAATTTCGTAATTAAAGGATCTTAGAATTGCAAAAGCATAAATTTTAGATACTGAAATTCGCATTATCACAATAATGAACAAGAGATTATGTTGCTCTTATTTCAGCATTTATATTCGTCGTAATGCAGGTGCAGTTAGGAACTTAAAAGCGATGATTATGCTCGAAAAACAAGGGATGTATTTACCAGAATTTGAACACGATAATTGTGGTGCTGGTTTTATATGTAATTTAAAGGGGAATACGTCTAATGACATTATACATAAAGCTCTTGAAATTCTTGAAAAGCTTGAACATCGAGGTGCCGTGAGCGCCGATGGAAAAACAGGAGATGGAGCGGGTATACTGATCGATATACCGCACGCATACTTTAGTGAGCAGTGCGACTTTGTGCTTCCAGCTGCTGGTTATTATGCTGTGAGTAATGTTTTTCTTCCGCGTAAGCGAAACCAGCAAAACTACTGTATTGAAGTACTTACTGAGCAGTTAAAGTCTCAGGGTTTAATCGTTTTAGGGTGGCGTGATGTGCCTGTAAATGAGGAAGTTCTTGGGGATGTAGCACGCAGTACACGACCCTTTATAAAACAGTTGTTTGTGGCTCGTGCTTCTAAAGATCAAAGTGATTTTGACTTTAATCTAAGCATATTTACTGCCAGAAAGATGGCTGAGCATATCATATATAACTCTAGACTTTCAGAGAGTTCGTTTTTTTACCTTCCTAGCTTTTCTACAAAGACGATCATTTATAAGGGGCTGTTGCGTCCTCAGGATATTAAAGTCTTTTTTATGGATTTGCAAGATGTTGCGGTGGTTACCCGTCTAGCATTAGTTCATCAACGGTTTTCAACCAATACGTTTCCAACCTGGGACCTGGCACAGCCTTTTCGCTATATGTGTCACAATGGAGAAATTAATACCCTGCGTGGAAATGTAGCTAGAATGTTCTCGAGAGAAGAGTTGATGAAGAGTGATTGGTTTGGAGACAATATAAAGAAGGTGTTGCCAGTGGTTCTTCCAGGTAAATCTGATAGTGCTTCTATGGATATGGTTGTAGAACTTCTATTAATGACGGGTCGATCCTTACCTGAGGTAATGATGATGTTGGTTCCTGAGGCATGGGAAAAAAATAGTGAGATGTCACCAGCTAAAAGGGCATTTTATGAATTTAATTCCTGCTTGATGGAGCCATGGGATGGACCTGCTTCTATACCGTTTACGGATGGTAATTTTATTGGAGCTGTGTTGGATCGAAATGGATTGAGACCCTCTCGATATACCGTGACAAAAGATGGATATGTAATCATGTCTTCTGAGACTGGTGTCATAGAAATTGCGCCCCAAAATATTGCATTTCATGGAAGATTAGAGCCGGGTAAGATGTTTTTGGTAGATATGACTGAGGGGAGAATTGTAAATGATGAAGAAATTAAAGAGGCGATTGTTAATCGATATCCATATCAGCAATGGTTAGATTCAAATCTTATCCATTTAAAAGATATCCCGTATAATAATTGTCCAGTTTTTTTAAATGAAGGCCCTTTGGAGACTCGACTGTCGACTTTTGGGTATACTCAGGAAGATATTGATACAATTATATTGCCCATGGCTCTACAAGGGAAGGAGCCTATAGGTTCTATGGGGAATGATGCGCCTATCGCGGTGTTGTCTCAGCGGCCGCAGTTGGTCTATAATTATTTCAAACAATTGTTTGCGCAGGTAACAAACCCTCCGCTCGATGGGATTCGCGAGGAGCTCATCACCGATATTAGTTTGACCTTGGGTAGCGATCATAATATTTTTGATATCAGCCCTGTCCATTGTCGGAAATTAAAAATAGCAAATCCTGTTATTTCTAAACAAGACCTCGATAAAATTAAAAGTTTTACAAATGCGCATTTTAGTATTGTCTCTATACCGATGTTGTATGAAGCAGCTAAAGGACATAATGGATTGGAGGATGCATTGGAATCTCTGTTGCAGGGGGTGGTAAATACGATTGAAACCGGAACGAATATCGTAATTCTTTCAGATAGAAATACTTCGGATACTTTAGCACCTATTCCTGCACTTTTAGCGTGTTCTTATGTGAGTAACGGACTTACAAAACTAAAAAAACGTTCGCGAATTAGCTTAATTATTGAGTCTGCAGAGCCTAGAGAGGTGCATCATTTTGCGTTGTTATTTGGGTACGGCGCAAGTGCTATAAACCCCTATATGGTCAATGAAATCATAGAGGCTCAAGTGCGCGATCGAGATCTTGTAGATGTGGCTGTTAATGAAGCCATTCAGAACTTTAATAAAGCGGTGGGGAAGGGGGTTCTAAAAGTGATGAATAAAATTGGAATCTCAACACTAAACTCTTACCGTAGTTCTCAGTTGTTTGAATGTGTTGGGATTAACTCAAAGGTGGTGGGGAAGTATTTTCCGCGTACGGTGACCCGTATTCAGGGCGTTGGGCTTCACACGATTGAGAAAGAAGTACGCTTGCGTCATGGTGCCGCTTATGATCTATCAAAAAACGAAATTGCAGGGACTCTGGATTTGGAAGTTGGAGGAGAATATCGCTGGCGACGTGATGGGGAGAAACATCTTTTCAATCCTTTGACAATTGCAAAGCTTCAAGAGGCGGTGCGTACCAATAAACCAGAGACCTATAAAGAATACGCTGCCTTAATTAACAATCAGACCAAGCAGGCTATGACCATTCGTGGGTTGTTTGAGTTCACAAATTATGATCCCATTAATATTGAGGAAGTAGAGCCGTGGACAAAGATTGTGAAACGTTTTAAAACTGGAGCGATGTCGTATGGGTCTATTAGTAAAGAGGCGCATGAAAATTTGGCGATCGCAATGAATCGAATTGATGGAAAAAGTAACTCTGGGGAGGGTGGGGAAGATGAGGAGCGCTTTTATAAAGACGTCAATGGAGATTGGAAAAATAGTGCTATAAAACAAGTGGCATCAGGTCGTTTCGGGGTGACTTCAAATTACCTAACTAATGCTTCCGAAATTCAGATTAAAATGGCTCAAGGTGCAAAGCCTGGCGAGGGAGGGCAACTACCGGGCTCTAAAGTGAACCCTGAGATTGCTAAAACTAGAAATGCTACACCCTATGTAGGTTTGATTTCTCCACCGCCACATCATGATATCTATTCCATAGAAGATTTGTCACAGCTTATTTACGATGTAAAATCGGCAAATCGTACTGCAAGAATTAATGTGAAGCTCGTCTCTGAAGTAGGAGTAGGAACCGTAGCAGCGGGTGTTGCAAAAGCAAAAGCCGATACGATTCTCATCTCTGGACATGATGGTGGTACCGGTGCTACCCCGCTCACTTCTTTAAAACATACAGGACTTCCTTGGGAGTTAGGTCTCGCTGAGGCACAACAAACCTTAGTTATCAATGACTTGCGCAGCCGAGTACGCTTGGAGTGTGATGGCCAACTAAAAACAGGAAGAGATGTCGCGATTGCATGTCTTTTGGGGGCTGAGGAATTTGGGTTTGCAACAGCTCCACTTGTGGCTTCAGGCTGTGTGATGATGCGGGCTTGTCATCTGAATACCTGCCCTGTGGGTATTGCTACTCAAAACCCAGACTTGAGGAAGAAGTTTAAAGGAAAACCAGAGCATGTAGTGAATTTTATGTATTTCGTTGCACAAGAATTGCGTGAGATTATGGCGCAACTAGGCTTTAGAACGATTGACGAAATGGTAGGACAAGTACAGAAGCTCGACCGAAATAAAACCATAGAACAGTATAAAACGATGGGACTCGATTTGTCGCCTATTCTGCATCAAGTAGATGTTGCTGACGGGGTCTCTTTGCGTAATACGGTATTACAGGATCACGATTTGGAAAAATCACTGGATTTTAAAATCATTGCTAAAGCGCATCCAGCGCTTTTTAGAAAGGAGAAAACGGTGTTGAGTTTTGCGATCACAAATGAAGATAGAGCGGTAGGAGCTATTTTAAGTAATGAAATATCTAAGATTTACAGTGCGCCAGGACTTCCTGATAACACTTTGAGAATCAATTTTAAAGGGTCGGCAGGACAGAGTTTTGGTGCCTTTGCAACCAATGGACTAACGCTCACTGTCATTGGAAATACGAACGATTATATTGGAAAAGGCTTATGTGGGGCAAAACTCATTGTCAAAGTGCCTGAAGAAGCTACAATCGTCCCTGAAGACAATGTTATTATAGGGAATGTTGCCTTGTATGGCGCTACTTCTGGAGCGGCATACATCAATGGAAGAGCAGGGGAACGTTTCTGTGTTCGAAATTCTGGTGCCGTAGCTGTGGTAGAGGGTATTGGAGATCATGGTTGTGAATATATGACGGGTGGCGTAGCAGTAATACTGGGCGCTGTAGGTCGCAATTTTGGAGCAGGAATGAGTGGAGGTATAGCTTATGTATATGATGTTGAGGGTACGCTTTCGCGAAAAGCGAATACAGAGGGACTTCTTTTTGATTCTGTTGAGGCCCAAAAGGACGTGGTTCAATTGCGGACGCTTATTGAAAACCACTATAATGCAACGCAAAGCCCTATGGCGCAGCGAATTTTGGAAAGTTGGGGAGAGTCGTTAGCTCTTTTTACAAAAGTGTTGCCGGAAGAATATAAACGGGCATTAATACGTCTCGAAAAAGAAAAGAAGAAGCCATTTGTTTCAGTTCTGAATAGCTAACAGCTATGGGATGCTGTAATAAATGAAGTAGTTTATAGACGGTCGGGGGTATATCCATGGCTGTTTTTTGATTGATTTGATACATAAATTATGGGAAAAGTAACAGGTTTTTTAGAGTATACACGGGAAGTGGAGTCGTATGATGCGCCTTCTGAACGCCTGAAACATTATAAAGAGTTTACGGTGCCTTTAAAAACCGAAGCATTGCAAGAACAAGGAGGTCGATGTATGGATTGTGGGGTTCCTTTTTGTCATAGTGGCTGTCCGTTGGGGAATTTGGTTCCCGACTTTAATGATATGGTGTACCGCGGGAGATGGAAGCAGGCAGCAAAACTCTTACACAGCACTAATAATTTCCCTGAATTTACGGGGCGATTGTGTCCAGCTCCTTGTGAAGAGGCTTGTGTGCTAGGGATTAATGAAGATCCAGTTACCATAGAAAATATCGAAAAAAATATCGTGGAGAAAGGGTTTTCGGAGGGATGGATTGTGCCTGAGCCTCCTGTTAAAAGGACAGGAAAAAAGATTGCAATCATTGGATCTGGTCCTTCGGGCTTAGCCGCTGCTCAGCAGCTCAATAGGGCTGGACATTGGGTGACTGTTTTTGAAAAGGAAGCTAAAATAGGTGGATTGTTGCGCTACGGTATTCCTGATTTTAAGTTGGAGAAGAATATTATTGATAGACGTCTCGAGGTATTGGAGGCCGAAGGAATCATTTTTCAGCCCAATACTGAGGTGGGTGTTAGTGTTTCTGTGGCGACATTACAGGAGACATTTGATGCGCTAGTCTTATGTGGAGGAGCTGCGCAAAAAAGAAGTATTCCAGTGCAAGGCGTGAAACTCAATGGAGTGCATCAGGCTATGGATTTTTTAAAACAGAGTAACCAAAAAGTAGCAGGAGTAACTGATTTTACTCAGGATATTGATGCTGGTTTAAAGAAGGTGATCGTCATTGGCGGCGGTGATACAGGGTCCGATTGTATTGGGACTTCAAATCGACAGGGCGCTGAAAGTGTTATCAATTTTGAAATATTAAACAAGCCTACTATTGAAAGACCACAGGATCAACCATGGCCATATTGGCCCATGCGACTAAGAGAAAGTAGTTCGCATCAAGAAGGGGTCGACCGTGTCTTTAATATATCGACAAAGGAATTTATAGGGGATGACAAGGGGAACCTCATAGGGTTAAAAACGGCAGAGGTTGCTTGGGTTAAAGTAGAAGGCAAACACCGACCTACGCTCAAGGAGATTCCCGGAACCGAGAAGATTTGGGATTGTGATATGGTATTGTTGGCGCTTGGTTTTACAGGTCCTGAAAAAACCTTGATTGATCAATTGGGTTTGAAGACTGATTTGAGGGGAAATGTAAAATCAGATGCGAAGTATAGGACTAGCGTGTCTACGGTTTTTGCAGCGGGAGATATGCGTCGCGGACAATCATTGATCGTCTGGGCGATCGCCGAGGGTAGGCAAGCGGCGCATCATGTAGATGCATTTTTAATGGGAAAATCGGTATTGCCATTGAAAGATGAAGAGAGTGACTTGCCAAGGGTGGGCTAGTCTTTTTGGAATCGTTTGGAGCAAGTGTAGATTGCTCTTTTAGAGGGCTTTTGTGAAAGCGTACTTAGCTTGAGGTCTTTGCTTAAATAGTGTAGCCGTTGGGCATAAAAAAACCGCCTTTCATTGAAAGGTGGTTTTGCAAGGTGACCCATGTATGATTAAACCGTTAGTTTTTTATTCAAATCTTCCACGTACTTTCGGAATTGTTTGTCAGTAGAGGCAAGGTTATCTACAGTCTTACAAGCGTGTAGTACGGTAGCGTGATCTCGTTGTCCAATTTGTGAACCAATACTTGCTAAAGAAGCTTTGGTTAGTTTTTTTGCAAAGAACATCGCAAGTTGTCTCGCTTGAACAATATGACGTTTCCTAGTTTTCGATTGTAGTGTATCAACATCCATCTGGAAGTAATCGGATACAATCTTTTGAATGTAGTCGATAGACACTTCGCGTTTGGTGTGCTTTACGTAGTTATCAACAATCTTCTTCGCAAGATCAAGTGTAATTTCTTTTTTGTTGAACGAAGAGTGGGCAATCAATGAAATGATAGCGCCTTCTAGTTCGCGAATATTTGTCTTGATATTATTGGCTAAGAATTCTACGATCTCTTCAGGCATTTCTACACCATCTTGATAGAGTTTGTGCTTGATGATGGAGATGCGAGTTTCGAAACCAGGATGTTGAAGTTCAGCAGAGAGTCCCCACTTGAAACGAGAGAGCAGGCGTTGTTCAATATCTTGCATATCTACAGGAGCCTTGTCACTAGTTAAAATAACTTGTTTCCCGTTTTGGTGTAGGTGATTGAAAATATGGAAGAATACATCTTGCGTTCCAGCCTTCCCACTCAATAGTTGAATATCATCTACAATGAGTACGTCAATCACTTGGTAGAAATGAATAAAATCATTTCTATTATTTTTCTTTACGGATTCAATATACTGTTGTGTAAACTTCTCTGCAGAAATGTACAACACGGTTTTTTCTGGATATTGATCTTTTATTTGAACACCGATAGCGTGTGCTAAATGTGTTTTTCCTAATCCTACACCACCAAAAATGAGTAGTGGATTGAATGACGTTCCTCCGGGTTTATTCGCAACAGCCATTCCTGCCGAACGTGCAAGACGGTTGGAATCACCTTCTAGAAAATTATCAAAATTATAATTAGGATTTAACTGAGACTCGATTTGTAGGTTCCGTATTCCAGGAATTACAAACGGATTCTTAAGTTCCGGATTTTTGTTTTTTAAAGGTGCGGTAACGTTTTGTGACTTTAAAGAAGAGCGATTGGAACTAGGTATTTTCTCAGTAAACGGCTGATTATTACCATAGGTGTTTTCCATTTTGATCACGTAGACCAATTTGGCATGTTCCCCTAATTCTTTGTTGAGAGCAACCTTTAGTAGCTTTACGTAATGTTCTTCCAGCCATTCGTAAAAGAACTTACTCGGCACTTGAATACTCAAGGCAGCATCAGTTAGCTTTACGGCATTGATTGGCTCGAACCACGTTTTGTATGCTTGAGGTGTGATATTGTCTTTTATAAAAGAGAGACAGTTATCCCAAACAGTTTGCGCGGTTTTAGTCATTAGATAGGGTTGGTTTATTGGTTTTTGTTCGCTTAGAAATCGGTTCGTAAGGTAGGATTTGAGAGCATTTCGACTCTCTCTTATTACTACCACAAATATGTGAACAAATTTTCTAATAAAAAAACCTAATTGGGGTTGTTTCTTTAAAAATAATTCCTCATACTTCGAAAGTTATAAAATTACAAAAAAAATATCCAAGTATCTTTTGAAAACGCACACTACTTATGTTAAAGTTCGCTACGCAGAAACGGACCAAATGGGCGTGGTTTATCACGGTAATTATGCACAGTATCTAGAGTTGGCACGTATAGATTGGTTGGACCATCTTGGAATTTCCTATAAGTGGATGGAGGAAAATGGAGTAATGCTCCCAGTTTACAATTTATCCGTAACCTATAAAAAATCGGCTACTTTCGACGATCAAATACGCATCGTTACCGTCCTACGACAACAGCCTTCTGTTCGTATAATATTTGATTACAAAATATATAATCAAAAGGGTGATTTACTGACAGTTGCAGTCACTGAGTTAATCTTTATTAATAAGGATTCAAATCGGCCAATGAAATGCCCTTCTTATATACTTGAAAAGTTATAACGCGTCTTCATTAAGACGTTTGATTCCATAGACTTCTTCAAAAATCGCGATCACCTTAATCGCTTCTTTTTCCCGAATACTCAATGTAAAGTTGCAATTTAACAGCATTTCTTGTTTTATAATGTTGACTTGATGATCTCTAATAAGGCGCATCACCTTATTCAATAATGGATATTCAAACTCTATGTCGAATGCTATATCGATGGTTCTTTCGGCAATGATAGCGGCATCTAAGGCTAGTTGAGCTCCAGTTCGATAGGCATTTATAAGTCCGCCAACGCCCAGCTTTGTTCCGCCAAAATAGCGAACCACCACTACTAATACATTGGTGAGATCAAACGATTGCAATTGGCCGTGAATAGGAGCACCGGCACTATTGGACGGTTCGCCATCATCATTTGCTCTAAAACGCTCATAGGTATTTCCTAAGACCCACGCATAACACCAATGGCGTGCTTGGTGGTGTGATTTTCTGAGCTGATCTATCAAAGGCTTGACTTCTTCTTCGCTACTTATAGGGAAAGCATAGCCAAAGAATTTACTATTGCGATCCTTGAATAGAACTTCGGGTGAAGGGATGGTTATGGTTCGATAAGTGTCTTTCATGCAAGTGTCACTAAAATAATTGAAATAACAGCTAGGGCAATTCCGATCCAGTTCTTCGTAATAAGCTTTTCTTTGAATAACAGGATCCCTACCAAGGTAGAAACCATTACAATCGCCACATTGTTAATCGTGAAAAGAGTAGAGCTGTCAAAGGAATCATTACGCAAAGCCTTAACCAAATAGTAAATTGAAAAATAATTTGGAATACCTAGACAGATTCCTGCGATTATATTTTTCGCTTCAAAGCGAAATGAACCTTTCATAAGTTGAAAGAGTATAATTAGTATTCCTATCACAGCAGCTGCCGCGAAAACAGTTGCAGAAAAAATAGGGACATCATCTGCAGCGACATATTTCCCTTCGATAAATTTAATACTAGTGTCTATCGCTCCACTTCCCAAAAAAACAAGAATAGGGTATATGAGGTTTTCCTTTTTTATGGAAATTCCTTTCGTCGACTTCACAGAAGCGAGGTACACCGCAATCAAAGCAATGAGGATTCCAGCAACTTTATAAACACCCAACGCCTCTTTATAATAGAATACCCCAAAAAGAACGGGAATCACTACACTCATTTTGGTTGCTACTGAAACTACAGACAGTCCGCTGCGCTGCGTCGTGATGGCCATCAAATTAAAAACTAAAATAAATAAAACGCCTAAGGCTGCTGTTACATAGAACCAAGATTGATTTGGGATCTCTGAAATGGATGTGCTGCCTGTGTACAAACTAAGACCACAGATACAGGCTATAAAATAATTGACAATAATCGCATGCAATGTGTTTACCTCAAAACGTGCAAATAGTTTGAAAATCACAAAAATAAGACTAGAAGCCCCGATACTCAGCAATAAATAGGTCAAGAGGTTTTGTTTTTATAAGAAATTAGTAGGTCGTCTTCAATATGTTTTTTGCTAACTTCAATAGCGTTTTCTGAAAGTGTTGGAGCAGTAATACCAGCTCCAAAAGTAGTCTTTCCTATAAAGACGCGGGCCGTATCCCAAAGATTTGCATCGATAAACGATTGTAGTGTTTTTGCGCCTCCTTCAATGATGACAGACTGTATGCCTTCTTTAAACAAACGATCGCAAATATGCTGTGGATGTGCAGTCGTTAAAAATAGGGTGGGAGCATTTTTGTCAAAGACTGATAAAGTTTTTGGTAGATTTCCATGCGTTTCTAAAACCACACGCAGTGGAGATTTTCCTTCCCAAGAGCGGGTTGTTAGGCTAGGATTATCGGCGAGCACGGTTTGTCCGCCAACTAATATGGCTTGTTCTTCACTTCGCCATTTATGAACCAATTGTCGTGAAATCGTATTGGTAATCCAAACAGGCTCTTGAGTATTTCTTTTCTTAGGAGCTATATATCCATCGGCGGTTTCTGCCCATTTTAGGATGATATAGGGGCGCTTTTTTTCGTGAAACGTAAAAAAGCGCTGATTACTTTCTCTACATGCCTCTTCCAGAATCCCCATAGTAACCGTACATCCAGCCATCATTAGTTTTTTGATGCCCGCTCCGGCTACTTTGGCAAAAGGATCAACCATTCCTATGACCACGTTTTTAATTCCGCTGTCTATAATAAGATCTGCGCAGGGAGGGGTTTTTCCATGATGACTACACGGCTCGAGTGATACGTAAATGGTAGCATCTGCGAGAAGATCAGGATAGTGCGCTTTCGCGAAAGCGATTGCATTCACTTCTGCATGGGCTCCGCCATAAGCACTTGTATAGCCTTCACCTATTATTTTACCGTCGTAAACAATGACAGCACCTACCGAAGGATTTGGCATCGCAGCGGGAAGGCCATTTTTTGCCAAAGCAATGCAACGATTTATATAGGTTTCGTGTATCTTCACTACGCAAAAATAGAACTATACCCAACGATGCGCAAACCTATCATCAGACCTATCAAAAAAAGTGACAATGAGCAAGTGGCTCAAGTAGTCCGAAAGGTGCTTGTCGCCTTAGGGGTTCCCAAAGTAGGAACTGCCTATGCAGATAAAGCCTTGGATCAAATGTTTGAGGCCTATGATCGCCCCAAAGCCGAATATTTTGTGATTGATGATGATGGAATTATTCTTGGTTGTGCAGGTATTGGTCAACTTGAAAATTATGAGGGCAATGTCTGTGAACTACAAAAAATGTACTTCCTTGAAGAAGCTCGCGGTCGTGGCTTGGGAACTGAAATGATGGGTGTTTGTTTAGACCAAGCCCGTGCTTTTGGTTTTGAACAGTGCTATATTGAAACCATGCCATACATGAACGCCGCTCAAAAACTTTATGTGCGTACCGGTTTTCGGTATATCGACGGCCCTATGGGAGATACGGGGCATTTTTCCTGTCCCGTCCATATGATTTATGATTTGTAAGGCGCTACCTTTGTATTCCAATCTTACCGTATGACTGTTCAAGACTTCCGAGATACTTTTATAAGTACGCTTTCTGGCATCTATCCGCCAGAGGAAGTGCATGCGCTATTGTACAGATCCTTGGAGCATTATCTTGGCTTGAGCCGAGTGGAAGTTGCGCTTTCGCGAAAGCAACCTCTAAAAGATGCTCAGAGATTATTACTGGAGGCGACCTTGGAGCGTTTGTCCAAGCAAGAACCTATTCAATATATCTTAGGAAGCACGGAGTTTTATGATTTGGATTTCTTGGTGAATACTACCACCTTGATTCCAAGGCCTGAGACTGAAGAGTTGGTCCGATGGATTGTAGGCGATGTTCAAGTCATAAGTATGCAAAATAAAGCATTGCAGTATAATCCAGAGGTGTTGGATATCGGTACGGGATCGGGATGCATCGCGATTTCATTGGCTAAAAATCTTCCTACGGCCATCGTTCAAGGGATCGATGTTTCATTGCAGGCTTTGGAGATAGCAGTAGCAAATGCAAAAAGAAATCAAGTTGTCGTTAACTTCTACCAACAGGATATTCTGAATACCGATCGTTTGAAAGGGACCTATGATATCATCGTGTCCAATCCACCTTATGTGCGAGAGCTTGAAAAGGCTGAAATCGAGGTGAACGTATTGGCGTTTGAGCCGCATTCGGCTTTGTTCGTTTCGGATCAAGATCCGTTGATATTTTATCGTAAAATAGCAGAACTTGCTGTCAAATATTTAAACCCAAAAGGGTCACTTTTTTTAGAGATCAATCAGTACCTTGGACAAGAAACAGTGGCTTTGCTAAAAGCAATCGGGTTCACACAAGTAGAACTGAAACAAGATATGTTTGGAAAGGATCGTATGATCAAAGCCCAAAAAGATTAAATACATCGAGAACTATGAATACATTAAATGCAATATGTGTTTTCTGCGGAAGCAGTGACGGCAACGATATAGAAGTTTTGGAACAGGCAGCTGTTCTTGGAGAAACTTTGGCAAAAAAAAATATTAGCTTGGTGTATGGAGCTGCTAAAATAGGAGTGATGGGTAAAGTCGCACAAAGCAGTCTTGATAAAGGAGGAAAAGTGATCGGTGTTATTCCTGAATTTCTCAAGCTAAAGGAGGTAGTCCATCTCGGACTCACAGAGTTGATTACCAATAAAAACATGCATGAGCGTAAGATGACCATGCAAGAGATTTCAGATGGCTTTATCACCCTGCCTGGAGGTTTTGGTACCTTGGAAGAGTTGTTTGAAATATTGACCTGGGCTCAATTGGGCTTGCATCAGAAGCCTATCGGTATTCTCAATGTGAACGGTTTTTACGATAGTTTGCTTGAGCTATTGGAGCATATGGTGAAGCGTGGTTTTTTGAAAATGGAAAATTACGAACTCCTACTTGTGGACTCCACTGTGGATGGATTGCTGAATAAAATGCAAAACTTTGAACCTCAGTCTGTACCAAAATGGCTTACTGGAGATCGCACCTAATTGTTGAGTTTTCTGTTGATGAACAAAACGAGATAAGTTCATTTGAAGGGTTTTTTGAAGTAATTTTCTTACACTAATCAAAACAATTCAACACTGTGAATGCATCAAAAAAGTATGCGGCAGAAGGTCTGGGGCCTTCGCTTTAGTTCTATTTAGTTGTGGCGCCGCCGCCATTGCCGGAATATCTTCCACTGGTCCGTCTGGACTTGGGTTGCAAGGAATTTCATTAGCTTTTGGATTAGCCGTCGTGGCCATGGCGTATGCTATTGGCCCTGTATCTGGATGTCATATTAATCCAGCAATTTCTATATCTATGTTTGTGGCGGGAAAATTATCTGGAAAAGATCTTTTGGGATATGTCATTGCAGAGTGTTTAGTAGCTATTGCAGCTGCAGGGGTGCTTTATTTGATTGCTTCTGGAAATGATGGTTTTGTGATGGGAGAGTGGGCGCTAGGAAGTAGTGGATGGGGAGAAGGCCATCTAGGGAGCTATAGTATGGAGTATGCCTTTATCGCCGAGTTTGTATTCATTTTTCTTTTCTTAATGGTCATTTGTGGTACTACGGCTAAGGATGCTTCGCCTCAAATGGCAGGACTGGCTATAGGTATTTCACTGGCTTTGATTCATTTTGTGGTTATTCCAATTACTGGAACCTCTGTAAATCCAGCACGAAGTTTAGGCCCAGCATTGTTTGCAGGAGTGATGGCCTTGTAGCAGTTGTGGTTGTTTATTGTAGCCCCTATTGCAGGTGTTGTTTTAGCTACGCTTACGCGAAAAACATTTATTCAAGAGTAATTTTCGCGAAAGCGAAAATACACAGGCATAGTGCTCATTACTAATGTTTGTAACTAATGAAATAAACCTGCTACTTCTTCTTGATGTAGCAGGTTTAATTTTTTTAGATTTGTTCTTATGAATCCCGAACAACAAATAACTGCCCTTCGCAACGAATTACAGGCACACAATCATTCATATTATGTGCTTGATACTCCTACGATTTCTGATTTTGAATTTGATCAAAAACTAAAAGAGCTGCAATTGCTCGAAATAGCCAATCCAGAATTTGATGACCTTAACTCACCGTCCCATCGTGTTGGGGGTGCTGTTACAAAGAATTTTGAAACCATTGTCCATGAACACCGAATGTACTCCTTGGATAATTCCTATTCAAAGGAGGATCTCGAGGATTGGGAAGTACGTATCAAAAAAATGGTGGATGGTGATGTCCATTATGTCTGTGAATTGAAATATGACGGTGCTTCTATCAGTCTTACGTATGAAGATGGTGCGCTTGTGAAAGCAGTTACAAGAGGGGATGGTTTTCAAGGAGATAATGTGACTACGAACATTAAGACCATCAATTCGGTACCGCTTAAACTGAAAGGAGACTATCCTCCTAAATTTGATATCCGTGGCGAAATTGTACTTCCTTGGGAAGGTTTTAATGCTATGAATGAGGAAAGAGAGGTTTTGGGGTTAGAATTATATCGCAACCCTAGAAATACAGCTTCAGGAAGTTTGAAATTACAAGACAGTGCAGAGGTTGCTAAAAGGCCGCTGGATTGTTTGCTTTATACTATCACAGGAAATAACCTTGGAATTGCAACGCAAATGGATAGCCTGCAAAAAGCAAGAGATTGGGGTTTTAAAGTGCCAGGTGCTTCTAAGTTGGCTATGAATATTGAGGAGGTTCTTGCCTTTGTGAACCACTGGGATACTGCTCGTCATGATTTGCCCTATGAGACTGATGGAGTTGTAGTGAAAGTGAATAATTTGCAACAGCAAGAAGAACTGGGTTATACTGCCAAATCACCTCGCTGGGCCATGGCATATAAGTTCAAAGCGGAGCAGGTTTCTACCCGCTTGCGCGAAATCACCTATCAGGTAGGTAGGACGGGAGCGATTACTCCTGTAGCCAATCTGGAGCCAGTAGAACTTGCGGGAACTACGGTAAAACGAGCTTCTCTTCATAATGCAGACCAAATTGCCAAATTGGATGTCCGAGAAGGGGATGAAGTTTTTGTTGAAAAAGGAGGAGAGATCATTCCAAAAATAATCGCCGTTGATCTGACAAAACGCCTCGCTATTTCTAGTCCTACTGCGTATATCTCCGAATGCCCCGAATGTGGTACTGCTCTCGAACGAAAAGAAGGAGAAGCGCAACATTATTGCCCAAATGATGCAGGATGTCCTCCTCAAATTATAGGAAGAATACAGCATTTTATTTCGCGTAAAGCGATGGATATAGAGGGGTTAGGAGGGGAAACGGTGGCGCTTTTGGTAGAAGAGAGTCTCATTTCAAATTACGCCGATTTGTACATGCTTACTGTTGAGGAATTACTCCCCTTAGACCGTATGGCTCAAAAAAGTGCAGAGAATCTGGTGAATGGCGTTTTGGCTTCTAAATTGATTCCTTTTGAGAGGGTGCTTTTTGGTCTAGGTATTCGCTATGTAGGGGAGACCGTGGCAAAGAAATTGGCAAAGCATTACAAAACGATTTCGGCACTAATGGCGGCGAGTGAAGAGGCATTGATTATCGTAGATGAAATTGGGATTAAAATTGCTGAGAGTGTCGTGGCATTTTTTGCGAAAGCAGAACATCTAACCCTTATAGAGCGATTGCAGTCCTACGGCGTGCAATTGGAAATCTCTGCGGATAAGCTGGCAAATCAATCGGATGTGCTGGCCGGTAATTCTTTTGTTGTTTCCGGAGTGTTTGAAATGCCTCGAAATGATCTTAAGAAATTGATCGAGGATAACGGAGGAAAAGTGTCTAGTGCTATTTCGGCCAAAACTTCGTATGTCCTAGCTGGAGACAAAATGGGCCCAAGTAAGTTAGAGAAAGCGACCAATCTTGGAGTTGCCCTTATTTCTGAAGCGGAGTTTTTAGAGATGCTCACAATAGGGTAGAAAATTATATTTAGGGACTGTAGCGTTGAGGGGATTTTTTTAAATAATTCTCAAAAAAAAACCTAAAAGCGGACTTCAAATTAAATTTTCAGCATTATAACATCAATCTCTTTACTTTATTATAGAATAGGTATATCTTTAGTTTCCCCCAAATTAATGATTATGAAATTGAAGTTATGTGTCTCAGGATCCATTCTGGCAGCCGCCGGGACACTATATTGTATTAGTATCGATGACTACTTCAGCACTGCGATCTTGCGAGTTGTTTTTAAGTTGCTCTTGCTAGCAACATTTCTATCGTATAAGAAAGTTCAAAAAAAGCCTTTATTTTACTACTTCTTCGGGATTTTGTTAGTGAGTGATGCACTCTCTTTATTAGTAGATGTTTCTTCGTATGTCTTAGTTCCTATTGGAGTACTATTTTTTGTGGGGTACCTGCTTTTGTTGAAAGATTCTTTTCGGCAGTATAAAATAAGGGATGTTAGAAATATAGTAGCTATTTATTACTTCTTTGTTATTGCTATTAATGCTGTTTTAATGATATTTCATCTGTATAATTTGTACGGATTTATGGGAGATATGCCGTTTATGTATACGGGCCAGGTCTTTTATAATATTGTACTGTATCTTATGGTTATAAATTCGTTAGCCTATTATCTGAATTCCTATTCTAAAAAATCAATGTTTTTTTTGATAGGGTCCTTAGCTTTTGTATGTTCGGACATACTGGTGAGCGCCTATTATTTTTATGATAACAAGGAAGATTTGATCTTTTTTCATACTGTTTTGAGTATGATTGGGTATTTGTTTTTCTTTAATTATTTTTTCAGCCCAGAAGAGCCTCAAATGATTGAGGAAGAAATACTGGATGAATTAAGAGCGCTAAAGCAGGCTGCAAAGACTAAACTTCCATAACAATAGCATTGGATGTTACATTTTTGCGTTCGTCTAGATAGAAATCAATACGACCTAAATTAATACCTCCCCAGCCCACTTGGTTTACGAGTACAAAGGCCTCTTTGTTGTTCTGTACAATGGTTGGTTTGTCTAGAAAAGTGTGTGTGTGTCCGCCAATAATAAGATCTATTCCGGCTGTTTTCTTTGCTAAAATTAGATCTGAAATAATTTCTTTATTGGAGTAATCGTAGCCTAGATGCGAAAGACAAATGACCAAATCACAGTGCTCTTTAGTGCGTAAAGTTGCAGAAATGTCGGTTGCGATTTCTACCGGATCAAGATATTTCGTTTCTTTAAACATATGCTTATTTACAAGACCATTGAGCTGAATGCCAAGCCCAAAGACACCTATACGTACCCCGTCTTTTATAAATACAGCGTAGGGCTTTGTGTGTCCATCCATCACCGTATTTGAAAAATCATAATTGGCTGTGAGTAACTGAAAATCGGCGTGTGGTAGTTGTTTGTAAAGGCCGTTA
This sequence comes from Dokdonia sp., assembly GCA_047630395.1. Classification (GTDB taxonomy): domain Bacteria; phylum Bacteroidota; class Bacteroidia; order Flavobacteriales; family Flavobacteriaceae; genus Dokdonia. The sequence goes on along the minus strand of JBLHXM010000005.1, from coordinate 5,567 downwards.
ATCCCATTGTCAAAATCGTGATTACCTAAGGTGGCTGCATCATATTTAAGCATGCTCATGAGTTTGAATTCTAATTCACCGCCATAAAAATTGAAATACGGAGTTCCTTGAAAGATGTCACCGGCATCCAGAAGTAATGTATTTGGATTCTCAGACCGCACTTGATTGATCAGGGTGAGTCTTCTTGCTACTCCGCCTTGATTTGCAAATTGTGGATCGTTTATTGAAAAAGGTTCAATATGACTGTGCACATCGTTGGTGTGTAAAATCGTAATGTGCTTTTTAGTATTGAGGGGCATGCTACTCATGCTGAGGCCGCCTAATCCTATCAGACTAGAGGCAGCAGCGGTTTTGCTTATAAATTCTCTACGTTTCATCGACTTAGTTTTGTGAAGCGGTTATCTTGAACAGGAGCAATCGTGTCGTGTTTGCCGAAGTAATCAATAAGGACATTCCTGATTTTGTAATCTATCTCGAGGAGGCTTATAGGTTTTGCAAAGAAGTTCATGCTATCACCGCCCTTTTGTAGATAATCACTCGTAGCTACAAAATAGGTTTCATTATCAATAATTTCTTGGCCTTGCACTTTCCCGTCTCTGATTGTTCCATCTGCGTTGAGATGCACTTCCATTCCTGCAATAGGATGAGCGGCGCCCCTTGATAGGTATGCAAAAAGTTCTTTCATTTGATAGCCACTTAATTCAACGACGACGACTTCATTTTCAAAGGGCATGATTTCATAAGCAGCTCTGGTGGTAATGTCGCCAGCATTAAGACCAGATCTTATGCCTCCATAATTTAATAAAACGGCATGAAAGGGATAACCTGTGCGCTTTTGAAAAATTGGATTTGCCATTTCCATTACGGCATCGGCCATCATATTGCCAATAGCCGTGTTGTATTTGCTGTCTTTCTTTGACAGTGCTTTTGGAGTATGCGCGAGCACTTTATCCATTTCATTATCTACAGATTCCTTGTAGGGTGCTATGAATTGATTGATGATGCTATCGGAAGGGATATTATTGTTAATGTTGACGCTATTCCCTTGAATGCGTTCTAGAGCATATCCTTGTTTTTGGCAGCTCTGAAGGCCGAGGAGAAGGATGCCTGCCAAAACTGTTTTTTTTTTTATTATGGACTTCATATCGAGAAAGGTATACGGCGGTTTTTGGCTACATTTGTCAAAAATTAAAGGTACATGTTTTTAGGCGGATTAAAAGAAAAATCCATTGTAAGAAAGATACGAAAAGATGTTGAAAAGCGACGTTTTACGCTTTCGCGAAAGCGCATATTTACGATGGCTATTTTGCAAGATGCAGCCGCGCCATTTAACAATAGTCAGTTAACCGCTTTGGCCAGTGAACTGGGTATAGATGTTGAGAATATAACGCTTTTGACCTATGCGCCTACATTGACCAAAGCGCAGAAAGAAGAGGAGCTCTTGGTGACTGATAAACAGATAGGTTGGAAGGGTGTTTTAAAATCTGAGCATTTAAAGAAATTTGCGCAGAAGGAGTTTGATGTGTTAGTGTCTTATTACAATACCGACCTACTGGCTTTACAGGCACTTGTAGCTAGGAGTCAGGCGCAGGTAAAGGTGAGTATATCTGCTGATGCGCTTGGACTCTATGACTTGGTTATACATATGAAAACTGGGGACGAAGTTGTTTTTGTAAAAGAGCTGAAGAAGTATTTAAGAATTTTAAAAATAATAGAATAATGCAACAGTTTATTGGAACAGGGGTCGCCTTAGTTACTCCTTTTCGTGATGATTTGTCCGTAGATTTTGACGGACTTACTGCTGTTGTTGAGCATAGTATTGCAGGGGGCGTAGACTATCTTGTGATGCTTGGTACAACAGCTGAAAGCGCTACTTTATCCACTCAGGAAAAAGCGCAAGTGGTTTCACATATCAAAGCCGTTGTTAATAAGCGAAAACCCTTGGTTTTGGGTCTGGGCGGAAACAATACCGCCACTGTCGTGGAGGAATTAAAGGAATTGGATACGGCGGGGATTGATGCTATTCTTTCGGTATCTCCGTATTACAATCGACCCACGCAGGAAGGTATATATGCTCATTATGCGGCTATTGCTGGAACGAGTCAGTTACCCATTATCATGTATAATGTTCCTTCTCGAACGGGTAGTAATATGGAGGTGGCAACAATCTTAAAATTGGCGAGAGATTTTGAGAATATTATCGCGATTAAGGAAGCTGCCGGAGATATAACACAAGCATTGCGTTTATTGAAAGATAGGCCTCGTGGTTTTTTAGTGATTTCAGGGGATGATATGTTGGCGTTGCCCATTGTTTCTGCAGGAGGCGATGGTGTTATTTCGGTGATAGGACAGGGAGTTGTGGGGCCATTTTGTGATATGATTAGGTTTGGTTTGGAGGGCGCTTTCGCGAAAGCGTATCCGCTACATTTTGAATTAATGCCAATCATAGATTTAATTTTTGAAGAAGGTAATCCGGTGGGTATTAAGTCAGTGCTGGCATCAAAAGGAATAGGGAAGGATGTTGTGCGTTTGCCGCTGGTAAAAGTCAGCCCCCATTTAAGTCAAAAAATACGCGCGTATTTAGCGGCTAATTAAAGCGTTAATCTTATGCTAAGTGCTCTGATGACGTCAGAAATAGAGTTATTTTTGACTTCAGGCATATAGATTTTAATATGTGAACCTTTTTGTGTAATTTTGCCTGCTGTTTTAAAGCCATATGAAGAATATACTTGCCTTACTGTTTTTTGCGATTGTACTAAGCTCTTGTAGCTCTTATCAAGATGCTCTTAAATCTGATGATATTGGATTGAAATTTGCTATGGCGGATTCTCTGTATGAGACCGGCAAGTATAAGAAGTCGTTGAAGTTGTGGGAGCAAATCGTTCCTGTATACAGAGGGCGTCCTCAAGCGGAACGTGTGATGTACAAATATGCAGACACCTATTTCCAATTAGGAGATTATTACTTGGCTGGATATCAATTTGAACGTTTCGTGAAATCGTACCCAAAAAGCACAAAGCGTCAAGAAGCTGCTTTTAAAGGTGCGCGGAGCTATTACAATATGTCTCCTAGGTATAATTTAGATCAAGGCGATACTGAAAAAGCGATGGATAAATTACAAGAATTTATCAATAGCTATCCGGAATCGGAGCAAGTGCCTGTTGCTAATGATATGGTCAAAGAATTGCGTACGAAATTAGAAAAGAAGAGGTTTGAGGTTGCTAAGATGTATAATAAGATTGCTGTTAGTCAGTTTACATTTCCTGCAGCTATCAAGGCATTGGATAATTTTCTTTCCGAATTCCCAGGATCAAGTTTTAAAGAAGAAGCGTTATTTTATAGATTAGATTCCGCATACCAATATGCTATTGGAAGCCGAAATGATCTTGTAAGTGAACGTCTTGAGGTAGCACGTGATTACCATGTTACTCTTGTTAAATATTTCCCTGCAGGGACCTACGATAAAGACGCTACTGAGATGATAGAAGATATCGATGAGCGTTTGGCTGAAGCTATAAATTAAACAAAGAAGAGGATGAATTTTAAGGACTTAGATGCACCATTAAGTACAACTACGATTGATAAGAATATGATAGATGCGCCTACAGATAATATCTATGAGGCGATTTCTATTATTGCGAAGCGTGCGACGCAAATCAATTCGGAGATTAAGAGGGAGTTGCTTGAGAAATTAGATGAGTTTGCAACGTTTAACGATAGTCTTGAAGAGATTTTCGAAAACAAAGAGCAAATTGAAGTTTCTAAGTTTTACGAGCGTCTTCCTAAGCCACATGCGCTTGCTGTGCAAGAGTGGTTAGAGAATCGTATTTATAGTAGAGATACGAGCATTACAGAAGAAACTAAGGAATAATAGCAATGTCTTTAAGCGGTAAAAAAGTATTACTTGGTGTTACCGCAGGTATTGCAGCTTATAAAAGCGCCGCCCTTGTACGAGCATTCGTAAAGGCCGGCGCTTCTGTGCGCGTAGTGATGACTCCTGCCGCAAAAGATTTTGTGACTCCTCTTACCTTGTCCACATTATCAAAGAATCCGGTACATAGTGCGTTTACAACAGAGGAAGATGAAAATGCTGTTTGGACAAATCATGTGGAGTTAGGTCTTTGGGCCGACCTAATGGTTATTGCTCCGGCAACGGCTAATACCTTGTCCAAAATGGCTCATGGGACCTGTGATAATTTATTGCTGGCGACCTATCTCAGTGCGAAATGCCCAGTGTATTTTGCGCCAGCGATGGACTTGGATATGTATCTTCATCCATCTACCAAAGTTACTTTTGAAAGATTAGCCTCGTTTGGGAATACAATAATTCCAGCGACCAGTGGTGAGCTGGCGAGCGGTTTGGTGGGACAAGGCAGAATGGCAGAGCCAGAGGATATTATACGGTTTGTAGAAGAAGATATATTAGGGAAACTACCATTGAGGGGAAAGCGTTTTCTCGTCACAGCAGGACCTACATATGAAGCGATTGATCCTGTACGATTTATTGGAAATTATAGCAGTGGACGCATGGGTGTCGAGTTGGCATTGTGTGCAGCCAATTGGGGTGCCTCAGTAGATTTGGTGTTAGGTCCAAGTGCTATCATTGTTGATCATGAGCGTATAGAGACGCATCGTGTGGTGAGTGCGCAAGAAATGTTTGATGCAGTACATGCTATTTATGAGCAGGTAGATGTTGCGATTGCAGCCGCTGCGGTTGCAGATTATAGACCCGCTAGTATTGCTGAGCAGAAAATTAAAAAGAACGAAGGAGAGATTCATATTGGTCTTGTTGAGACCCAAGATATTTTAGCAGCTATGGGGGCCCTCAAAAAGCATCAGTTTCTTGTAGGGTTTGCCTTGGAGACAGAAAACGAGGAGGCGAATGCAAAAAAGAAATTGCAAAAGAAAAATTTAGATGCAATTGTCTTAAATTCGTTGAATGATAAAGGTGCTGGTTTCAAGACTAAGACCAATAAAATTACGTTTATTACTAAAGAGCATGTTACTGCGTACGATTTGAAATCAAAGGCGGATGTAGCGCAAGATATTCTAAAGGAGATTTTAGCTAGAATGTAAGTGCTCATTGTTTTGAAAATGGTTTTGAGTGCACTTTAAATAATGGACAGAAAACAACAAATAAAGATGAAAAAAATCATATTTCTTTTTACAGCCCTTTTTGGGCTGATGGCTTCGGCACAAGAATTGAATTGTGTGGTAGTAATTAATGCTGAGCAGACGGGTAAATCTGATTTGCAGGTATTTCGAACGCTGGAGCGGGAAGTGACTGAATTTGTAAATAATACCGTCTGGACGGATAAGAGTTATAAGAATCAAGAGCGTATCGATTGTTCAATGAACATTATCATTAGAAAAATAGATGCAGATATTTTTGAAGCTTCTATCCAGGTGCAATCTTCACGCCCTGTGTTTAATTCAAATTACAGCAGCCCGATTCTGAATTTTAATGATCGTCAATTTACATTTCAGTACGTGGAGTTTCAGCCCATGGAATATAATCCTCGTGTTTTTACAAATAATCTTGTTTCTACTTTAGCTTTTTATGCTTA